>JAISOT010000029.1 GCA_031275465.1 Desulfovibrio sp. | reverse complement strand
GGGATAATTTTTGAGAAAATCGTTGAAAGAGCGTTGCGCCTCGGTATAATTCCGGGAATTGTAGGCGTTGACGCCGGAATCGTACAGCGCCAGGGAAATGTCCTTTTGCGGAACAGGGGCAACAGGGGCGGGTTGCGGCGAGGGTTGCCCCCAGGTGCTTGCGCCGGGAGCCTGGGCCTGCATGGATGTCTGCGGGCTTGGCGTCTGTTGCGCGGCAGAGCCCTGATAAGGCAATGCTCCAGCCGGCACGGCAGCCGCATAGGCGGGAGTGCCCGCCTGCATCCCGGCCTGCGCGCCGGGGAGGGAGGAATCGCCGTAAGTCGGCAGGGTGTTTTGCGCGTTGGCCGCACTGCCCGCGGGATCTCCCTGAAGGCCAGTCATCGGCGTGCCCGCCGTGGCTGCTCCCTGCATCGGAGGAACCTCAATCGGCCGGCCAAGATCAAGATTCAAGGCCCTCCGGTCGTCTATCTGGCGCAGGGCCGCGGCCTGCCGGTTTACACGATCCACGATGGCGCGCGCCCCCCCGGCATTTTGCAGGTCGTCGATTTGACCTTTGAGGGAATTGACTTCCGCCCGCAACGCCTGGATTTCACTCTGCATGTCGGCCTGGACCGGCTGAAGCTGGCGCAGTTGCGCATCCTGCTGCTGTACCTGCTGTTCGAGATCCCGGCTTTCCACGGAAGAGGAGGAAAAAACACAGGCGTTCATGACTGCGGCAACGCCCAGAAGGGCCAGGCCAAGAAAAAAACGATGTATTCCCATACAACAACCTCTCGGTTTGATGCTAGCATGGCGCAAGGGTCACCTGCAATGCAAAAAATATAACCAACTTCAATCGCTGTCGACACTGTTACGCATCGTGGGCCGATTTCCGCAATACCCTTTTCCGTCCGGCGAAAATATAGACAAGACCGCCGACGACAGGCACAAAAACCACCAGGACAAGCCAAAGAGCCCGCTGTTGCGGGCTTTCAAACTCGTGCGCGCAAATATGCCGGATGCTCCACAAGGCGGGCAACACGGGCACAAAAGCCAACGCCGCATGCCACCAGGCAAAACTCATATTTTATTCCCGCACGGCCTTTTCCGTTTTCTCCGGCTTGTTGCGCCACATCATGAGGCAGACAAGGAGGGCTCCAACGCAGATTGCCGTATCCGCCACATTAAAAGCGGGCCAGTGCAGGGTTCCGACGTGAAAATCCAAAAAATCCACCACAGCCCGAAAACGCAGCCGATCCGCAAGATTGCCCAGCGCACCGCCCAAAATACAGCCAAGCCCCATGAAGAACGCGGGCTCATAGCGCGCGTTGCGGGCCAGGGCCAGTATGACCCCGACAGCCACAACGGTTGCCGCCAGAAAAAGCCAGAATTGCCATTCAATATCCGGGCGGTTCAAAAAACCAAAGGCCGCGCCGCGATTACGTATGTTGATCAGATCAAAGTAGCCGGGAATTATTGTAATGGCGCGGTGTTCCGGCAGGGAAACCAAAATCCACCACTTGCTGGCCTGATCCAGCGCGAAGGCGAAAACGGCCATGCCGCCCAACAATTTGTAGCGGCGGCGCATTATCGGGCGGCTCCGTCACGGTTTTTGAGCACAGCGGCGCAACGCGGGCAAAGGGTGGGGTGGACCGCATCGGCACCCAATTCCGTGCTGTATATCCAGCAGCGTTCGCACTTGCCCCCGAGGGCTTTTTCCACCACAACCGCCACCCCTTCCACCTCCGGATCGGCAAAGGCCGTTGCGGGCGCGTCGGCAAAAGGGGCTGTCCGCAACTGGGAAACTATGCAAAAAGCGCATAAATCCGTGTTTAAGGCCCTGATTTTCCGCTCCAGATGCCCGGACACATACAGTGTCACCCGCGTGTCCAAAGAGTGTCCGACAACGCCGTCCCGCCGCAGCACCTCAATGGCCCCGGTCACCACGCCGCGCGCGGCGAGAAGGCTGCTCCAACTTTGCCGGCTTTGCGCGTCCAGCATGAAGCCGGCAGAGGCAAGGGGAGGCAGGGCAAATACCGTCTTCTCCCTGCCGCGCAACGGGGCGGGAATGCGCTCAAAAATTTCCTCCGCCGTAAAGGAGAGCACAGGAGCCATATCCCTGACCAGGAAGGAAAGTATGTGCCACAGGGCCGTCTGCGCCGAGCGGCGCAAGGGGCCATTCGCGCTTTCAGCGTACAGGCGATCCTTTGCGATGTCCAGATACACGGCGGAGAGTTCCGTCGCGCAATAGTTGTGCAGGCTGTGGTATACCCTGTGGAATTCAAATTCCGTGTAGGCTTCCTGCACGCGCTCGTGCACACGGGCCGCCGCGTCAAGGGCAAAGCGGTCGAGGGGGGTGAGCTTCTCCAGGGGGACAAGGGCCTCCGGGGTCATGTCCGTGAGGTTGCCCAGGATAAAACGGCAGGTATTGCGTATGCGGCGGTAAGCGTCCACAAGGCGGCTCAGAATCTGGGCGGAAATGCGGATATCTTCCCGGTAATCCACCGAAGAAA
This sequence comes from Desulfovibrio sp., assembly GCA_031275465.1. Classification (GTDB taxonomy): domain Bacteria; phylum Desulfobacterota; class Desulfovibrionia; order Desulfovibrionales; family Desulfovibrionaceae; genus Desulfovibrio. The sequence continues at coordinate 17,244 of JAISOT010000029.1, read as the reverse complement.
CCCAAAGCCGCACAATCTCGGAACCGAACTTTTCGATCAGTTCCTGCGGGGCGATGACATTGCCCACGGATTTGGACATCTTGCGTCCTTCGCCGTCCACCACGTAGCCATGAGTCAGCACGGACTTGTAAGGCGCGCCGCCGCGCGTGCCCGCGCAGGCCAAAAGGGAAGAATGGAACCATCCCCGGTGCTGATCCGAGCCTTCCAGATACATGTCCGCGGGGAAGCGCAGTTCCGGGCGCTGCTCCAGCACGGCCGCGAAACTGGTGCCGGAGTCAAACCAGACGTCCAGAATGTCGGTTTCCCGCTTCCAGCGGGTTCCCCCGCAATGCGGACAAACAAGGCCCCTGGGCGCAATGTCGGCAATATTCGCCTCATACCAGTAATCACAACCGGCGGGGTGCCCGGCGAAACGATCCGCCATCTCGCGCATCCAGGCGGGATCATTCCAGGCTTCCCCGCAGTCTTCACACAGCAGGGCCAAAATGGGCACCCCCCACTGCCGCTGCCGCGAGATGCACCAGTCCGGCCGCGATTCTATCATATTGTGGATACGCTCCCTTCCCCAGGCGGGGATCCAGCGCACGTCGTCGTTGATAAGCTTGAGAGCGCGCCGCCGCAGGCCGTTTTTCTCCATGCTGATGAACCACTGCGTTGTGGCGCGGAAAATGACGGGATTCTTGCACCGCCAGCAGTGCGGGTAGGAATGGGCCAGCTTGCCCCGCCAGAGCAGCGCCCCGGCTTCCGCCAGCTTTTCCACAACCAGCGGATTGGCCTCCAGGACATTCAGGCCGGCAAAAAAAGGCACCGTGGGCAAAAAACAGCCCCCATCGTCCAGGGGAGAGTAAATGTCCAGCCCGTATTTCAGACCGATCTCATAGTCCTCCCGGCCATGGCCCGGCGCTGTGTGCACGCAGCCCGTGCCCGTATCCAGGGTGACATGGAGACCCAGAGTCAGCGGCGACGGCCTGTCGTAAAAGGGATGGCCGGCCTTCAGCCCCTCCAGCCGCGCGCCGTCCGCGCGGCCCAGAATGCGCGGGGCCGTCCAGTCGAAAAGCCGCGCGCAGGAGGCAAGGCGTTCTTCGGCGAGCAGATACTGCTTGCCGCCGGCCTCCACCAGCGCATAGACAAATTCCGGATGCAGGCAGACGCCCATGTTGTCCGGCAGCGTCCAGGGGGTTGTGGTCCAGATGACCACATGGGCTTTTTGAGGGTCAGCCTGCGGGAAAATCCGCGCGAGTCCGGCGTCCGCCAGAGGAAAAGCCACATAGATGGAAGGGGAAGACTGGTCGTGGTATTCCACTTCCGCCTCGGCAAGCGCCGTACGGCACGAACAGCACCAGTAAATGGGTTTCTTGTCGCGCAGCACGCTGCCTTTTTCCACAAAGCGGGCGAGTTCCCGCGCGGTAGCGGCCTCATACGCGGGATCCATGCTCCGGTAAGGGGATTCCCACGTGCCCAGCACGCCCAGACGTCTGAATTCCTCACGCTGCACGTCAATCCATTTGGCGGCGTATTCCCGGCAGAGTCGGCGCACGACCGCGGGCGGCAAGGCTTTTTTCTTCTCCTTCAGGGCCTGCTCCACCTTGTGCTCAATAGGCAGGCCATGGCAGTCCCATCCCGGCACATACCGGGCCACATAGCCCTGCATGTTGCGGGATTTGACGATAATGTCCTTGAGCACCTTGTTGAGGGCCGTGCCCAGATGGATATGTCCGTTGGCGTAGGGAGGGCCGTCGTGCAGGACATATTCGCCCTTGCCGCCGACCGCGGCCGTCATGGCCTCATAGGCCCCGACGTCTTCCCATTTTTGTATGATTTCAGGTTCGCGCCGCGCCAGATTCGCTTTCATGGGAAAGTCCGTCAGCGGCAGGCTCAGTGTTTTTTTGTAATCGCTCATGCTGGTTTCCCGTAACCATAGAATTTGAATCCGGAAAAATTTCAGAGCGAATCAGTATGATGAAAGCCGCCGGCGAAGTCAAGGCACGCGCTCGATACGGGCCGATAGATTCCTTGCCTTTTGTCCGGCAATCAGATACCGTTATCCCCGTGTAACTGTCGCGCAGGTTCGCGCAGGTTTCACCGTTTTTTCGGCCCTCCAGCGATTCCCCTTTTTTTGCAAAACGGGAACGTTCAAAAGCGGGATCGCCCCAGGACAAAGGAGTCCGGACATGATACGCATGCTGACCGCATATACCCGGGAAATCGACGACATTGAGACTTCCGCGGCGGATATCCTCAGGCAGCTGGACACGGAGAAGCGCCTGTTGCGGCATTCCGTCGGGCTTCTGGCATTTCATCCGGATTTTTTGGAAACCGGCGCCGTCAAGGCCATCAGCGCGGCCCTCCCCTTCGACACCATAGGCGGCACGTGTTCCGGCACGGCCGTTGCGGGCGCGATTGGCGACCTGATGCTGACCATCGCCGTGCTCACGAGCGATGACGCCGTGTTCAGGGCGGGAGGCGTCCTCCTTGACGAGGATGACCCGAAGCCGGCGATACACGACCTGTATGCGGGGCTCGCGCCTCTTTCCGCTGAAAAACCGTCCCTGCTGCTGACGGTCGCTCCGGTCATGAGCAACATTGGAGGGGACGACTTGGTTGAGGCGCTGGATGCCGATTCCGGCGGGGTGCCCTTGTTCGGCGGCCTGGCCGCCAGCCCCCGACCCGACTTCAGCGGCGTGGAGACCTGCCTGAACGGAGAGCATCAGGCGAACCTGCTTACGCTCATTGCCGTATACGGGGCGGTCAATCCCGAATTTTACCGCACGGCCATACCGGGCGACAGGGTGATACGCCAGGACGCCGTCATTACCAAATCGGAAAAAAACCTGTTGCAGACCATCAACGACCGAACGCCGCTTGACTACCTTGAATCCATCGGCCTGGCCAATGGCGGGAGTATCGCCGGTCTCACCTCCATCCCTTTTGTCCTGACCATGAACGACGGATCCCTGGTGGTGCGCGCCGCGTATGAGGTTACGGAGGAAGGGTACCTCAGGGCATACGGAGCTGTCCCCCAGGGTGTGCCGATAGGCTTTGCGGACAGCAGCGCGGAATTTGTCCTCCAGTCGACAAGGGAAAACATAGGCCAGGCGCTTGCGTCCTCCGGGGGCGGCAGCGCGCTGATTGTCGCTTGTGACGCCCGCAGATGGACACTCGGCGCACGACCGACGGCGGAGATGCGGGAAGCGGCCCTGTGCCTGGACAACATGCTCCCCTACCGAATCGCGTATGCCTCGGGAGAACTGTGCCCTGTGAGAAATAGCGAGGGCCGTCTGGTCAACACGTTCCAGAATTTGTCGACGATTGCCTGCCGGTTGTGATATGAGCGACACAGCGCTGGATGAATCCGCCGTCATAGCGACGCTCAACCTGCAAATACGCAGATTGCAGCGGGAAATCACCGCTCTCAGAAATACCATGTCGTTGTCTGATTCCTTCACCCGGACGCAGGTCCGATTCAACGCCGCTCTGCAGAAGGAGAAATCACGGCAGGAAAAATACCTCAACATGCTGCTCAGGAACAGCATCAACATTATTTTGCTGCTGGACGAGGAAGGGCGTCTCGCATACTGCACGGACAAGTTTCTCAAAATTGCCGGCGTGACGAGCATTGACATGCTCAAAGGCATAAAATTCGCCGATCTGGTCAATCTTCGCCTGCGTAATTTTTCGCTGGTGCCGGTGGCAAAACTGTTCGCGCAGGCGTATCACAGTGGAGAAGTCGTTCGCGCCGAGGTTCCCATCAGTATCGGCAGCGACAACGAGGAATGCGTGCATTCCGTCTGCATAACGCCTCTGGTGCATCAAACGGGCGATGCCAGCGGCTTCATGCTGCTTCTCCACGATATCGACGAGCTGGCCAAGGCAAAGAAAAACGCGGAACAGGCCAATATCGCCAAAAGTATTTTTCTGGCCCGCATGAGCCATGAAATACGCACGCCCATGAACGCCATCATAGGATTAAGCGAATTGGCGGCCATGCATTACGGCGAGGAGCGGTGCATGGAATACATTATGGGGATAAAACACGCCGGCGCGAATCTGCTGTCCATCATCAACGACATTCTTGATTTTTCCAAGATTGAGTCGGGCCGGATGGAACTGATGCCGACGCGGTATGAAACCGCTTCCCTGCTGAACGACATACTGATGATCGTCAGGGTCCGCCTTGAAGACAAACCGTTACAGTTTGAGGTCGCGCTGGATGAGGCCATGCCGGCCATGCTCATAGGCGACGAGATGCGCGTGCGCCAGATTTTGCTGAACCTTCTGTCCAATGCCGTCAAGTACACAAGGAAAGGTTTTATAAGGTTTACGGCCGAATGCGCATTGCCGGCCCCGCAGACGGCCAGACTGACATTCACCGTCGCCGACAGCGGCATCGGCATCAAGAACGAGCACCTTCCGCATCTGTTCAGAGATTTCGTCCGTCTTGATCAAATGCGCAACAGGGCTGTCGAAGGAACCGGCCTTGGACTCGCGATCGCGCGCACACTGTGCCGCGCCATGGACGGCGATATACACGTGACAAGTGAATACGGCGTCGGCACGACCTTCACCGCGACCATTACCCAACGCGTTGCCGACTCCCGTCCCATGGGCCCCCTGGGCGGCACGACAGCCAGCCACACCAGGGAGCGGGGCATTCGTTTTACCGCTCCGGATTTTCGCGTACTCATCGTTGACGACATGGAAACCAACCTGCTGGTGGCCGAAGGTTTGCTCGCGCCGTACAGGATGCAGACCGACGTCTGCCGGAGCGGAGAGGAAGCCCTGGCGCGGCTTGAGGCAAAGGCTTACGACCTTGTCTTCATGGATCACATGATGCCGGGCATGGACGGCGTGGAGACGACCCGCGCCGTCAGGGCCATGCCCGATGAGCGCCGCCGGACCGTGCCCGTTGTCGCGCTCACGGCCAACGCCGTGTCCGGCAAGACAGAGATGTTTCTGGAGAACGGCTTCAATGATTTTCTTTCCAAACCCATAGTCGTGCACAAGCTGGACGCCTTGTTGAAAAAATGGATTCCCGATGAAAAACGCCGGAAAACGTCGGGAGACTGCATCAACCGCCCGGAAAACAAGGGCGGCAACGACAGGGCAAGCGCGACCCTCCGGGGGGCGGAGTTGCCGGAAATTCCGGGTGTGAGCGTCGCCGCCGGGCTTGCCCGGATCGGCGGCTCGCACCGTCGCTACCTGGACTTGCTGGCCGTGTTCCACGGCGACGCGGAAGCCGTTTGCGCGGAGCTTGCCGAAAAGGCGGACGCGCTTGCCGGGGAACCGGACGAGTTTTGCCTGCGCGACTTCACCACGCGGGTTCATGCCATAAAAAGCGCTTTGGCCAACATCGGCGCCGACAACCTGTCAAATGAAGCCGCCCTGCTGGAAAAAGCGGGCCGGAAGGCCGACGTGGCCGTGATCCGCCGGAATCTGGGGCCGTTCCGGGAATCGCTCGCCGGCTTGACGGCACGCGTCGGCGAGGCGCTCGCGACGGACGCGGCGCGCGAGGGGGCGGACGAAGAATGCGGCGATCCGGCTTTCAAAGAAAATCTGGAGGGGTTGCGGGAGGCTCTGGAGGCAAGGGACATAGACGCCGTCGATGACGCGCTGGCCCGTTTGCAGGCCTTGCCCCTGTCCGGCGGGCTTCGCGAGGTCGTGGCCGAAGCGGCGGATTTGGTTCTGGACGCGGACTTCACGAAAGCGGCTGCTCTGGTGGGCGCGCTGCTCAGACAGGAAAAATCCGCGTAGCAATTCCATTCCCGATCAAAGCTGTTCAGCGCCGCAGGCGCAGCCCCGGGCATGATCTCCCCGACCGATGCCCCGGGCTGGTTTGAGGCTTCCGGAATCGCGCCATCCCGGTCAGTAGGCGTGCTCATCCTGCAAATCCTGCGGCGTGACGGGCTTTGAAAAAAGCCTGTACATCCAGAACTGGTACAGCAGCACAATAGGCACCATAACAAGCGCCACGCCGAGCATGATCTTCAGCGTCAACTGGCTGGAGGCGCCGTTAAAGGCCGTGACGGTGGCGGCAGGGTCGAGAGAGGAAATGATCATCCCCGGGAACATGCCCATGACGCCGAAAAAGGTTACGCCGATGATAAAGAGCGCGCTGCACGCCCAGGCGAGCCAGAGCTTGCCCGCGTTCAACATGACGCGCAGGCCGACAAGCCCGGCAAGGGCAAGCAGCGGCAGCGCGAAAAGCGCCGGAAAGGCCAGGTAATTGGCGTAAAGATTCGTATAGATGGCCGTCAGCGCAAGGAATGCCGCCAGCAGGATCAGCATGACCGGCCAGCAGAAAGCGGCTGTCGCGATGGCCCGCGTCTGCAACTGGCCGGTGCTTTTGATGGCCAGCCAAAGAGCGCCGTGGAGCGCGAACATGCACACAAAGAACGCGCCGCCCGCCAGCCCGTAAGGATTGAGAAGCATGAGCAGATTGCCGTGATATATTCCCTGCGCGTCCACGGGAATGCCCTTGAACAGATTGGCAAAGGCCACGCCCAGCAACAGCGCCGGAACGAAATTCGCCAAAAAATGTACGGTATCCCAGAAGGCCCTCCAGGAACCGCTTTCCACTTTGCCGCGAAATTCAAAAGACACGGCGCGGAAAATCAGGGCGAACAGCAACAGCAGCAAAGGCGCGTACAGCGCGCTGAACATGACGGCATAGGCCTTGGGAAATGCCGCGAAGGTAACGCCGCCCGCCGAAATCAGCCAGACTTCGTTGCCGTCCCAGAAAGGGCCGGCGCTGTTGTACACAATTCTGCGCTCTTCTTCATTTTTGGCCAAAAAGGGCAGCAGCGCGCCCAAGCCCAGATCAAAGCCGTCCAGAACAAAATACACGGCCCACAGCAAAGCCCAAAGTACAAACCAGATGGTTTCCAACATTATTGTTTCCCCCTGCACTACTGTGCTGATTTTACGCCCCGGGGCCCTGAACCGCGTATTTGCGCAACAGATATATATCCAGAATGCCCAGAACCGTATACACCACGGCAAAGGCGACAAGAGAAATCGCTATGTCTCCCGGCGGCACCGGCGAGACCGCGTCGGAAGTGCGCATCAGGCCAAAGACAATCCAGGGCTGGCGCCCCACTTCAGCCACGGTCCAGCCCAGAGCCAGGCAAACATACGGCAACGGAATGTTCCAGACCAGGGCTTTCAACAGGCCGGAACAGGGCCTTTCACGCCCGCGCTGGATCACGGCCGCAACGGCAAGAAGGACGAAGAGACAACCAAGGGCCACCATGAGCCTGAAGGACCAGAAAACAGGCGCCACGGGCGGGCGGTCCTCCTTCGGGAAATCCTTGAGTCCTTTTACCTCGGCGTCGGTATTCTGGTAAGCGAGCCAGCTCGTCATGCCGGGAATGCCGATGGCCTCCACGCTGTTGCGCTCCTCATCGGCGTTGGGGACAGCCAGCAGATAGAAGGGCACGTTTTTGGCCGTCCGCCAATGGGATTCCATGGCCGCGAGCTTTGTCGGCTGATGCTCGGCCACAATTTTGCCCTGTTCATGTCCTGTCAGGCAGAGTATAAAAACCATGACCAGCGTGAAGGGAGCGGCCATGGCGAAAGAACGGCGGAAGAAATCCGTTTTGCTGTTGCGCAGCAGGTGCCAGGCGGAGACGCCCAAGACAAAAAAACCCGCCAATGCCCAGGATCCGGCCAGTGTGTGACCGTACATGCCCCAGGCGTAGTCATTGGAAAGAACGGCCCAGAAGTCGGCAAGCTCGGCCCGTTTCGCGCCCTCGTTAATCACATAGCCCACGGGATGCTGCATGAAGCCGTTGGCCAGAATGATCCAGAGGGCGGAGAGGTTGCTTGCTATGGCCACAAGCCAGATGCTCAGCAGGTGCGTTTTCTTGCCCAGCCTGTTCCAGCCGAAATGCCAGACCGCCAGGAAGGTGGACTCCAGAAAGAAGGCAAGCGTGGCCTCAATGGCAAGCAGGGAACCGAAAATATCCCCCACATACTCGGCATAGCGCGACCAGTTTGTGCCGAACTGAAATTCCAGGGTAATGCCCGTCACCACGCCCAAGGTAAAGTTGATGACAAAGAGCCTGCCCCAGAATTTAACGTGTTTTTTCCAGATTTCATCGCCTGTTTTCACATATCTGGTTTCCATCCAGGCCAGAAGGACGGAAAGCCCCAAAGTGAGCGGCACAAAAATGAAGTGAAAAAAGACAGCTACAGCAAATTGCAGCCGCGACAGCATGACAGCATCCATGTTCTCCTCCTTATCGGGATTGGCTCCTGATAACGCACAATGCCGTGAAAGGCAACAAAAAAACTGCCATCGGCGACATCGTCGACTTGTAGCATACTCATACTTTTACCCTCCGCACAACTCCTTGACGAATATTGCCTTTCATATTAGACAGTTTCTTATTAACCGGATGATGCCGCGGCGCGACAAGGCACTGCGCCACTGGATGTTCTGACCTCCCCATGCTCACTCTTGCACTGGCCGTTTGTCTTGCCGTCGCGGTATCATTTATCTGTTCCCTTACAGAAGCGGCCCTGTATGCCCTGTCATGGTCCGCAATAGAGCGGATGCGCCGGGCCGGCCAGAAAACCGGCGAAACGCTGTACACGCTGCGCAACAACATAGACAAGCCCATCGCCGCCATACTCACGCTGAACACCGCAGCCAACACCATTGGAGCCGCCGCGGCCGGCGCCGCCTTTGTGGCGGTGTTCGACAACGCCTACATGCCGCTTTTCGCGCTTGCCTTTACCCTGCTTGTTCTGGTTCTGGGCGAAATAGTGCCGAAAACGCTGGGCGTTGCCTACCCGGCCCCGCTGGCGGCATTTCTGGCCCGCCCGCTCCTTGTCGCCGTGAAAATCCTCTCGCCGCTTCTCTGGCTGAGCGGCAGGATAACGAACCTCATCTCTCCGCCCGCACAAGGCCCCAGCATTTCCGAAGACGACATACGCGCCCTTACCAGCCTCTCCCGCCAGGCCGGACAGATAAAGCCTTATGAGGAGCGGTTCATCCGTAATGTTCTCGCCCTGGACCAGAAGCGCGTGCACGAAATCATGACCCCGCGCACCGTCGTTTTCTCTCTGCCGGATGACGTCACTGTGGCCGACGCCTACAATGACCAGCGCATCTGGCACTTCAGCCGTATCCCCGTACACGGCGAAGACAATGAGGATCTGCTCGGCGTCGTGGAACGCCGCACGCTTGCCCGATGTTTCAACACCGGCAGGTCCGGCGCCAGACTCTCCGAAATCATGCGGCCGATTCATTTTGTTCTGGAAACGCAAACGCTCAATGTGCTCCTCGACAGCCTGCTCAAGGCCAGGGCGCATCTTTTCGCCGTATTGGACGAATACGGCGGCCTCGCCGGCGTGGTGAGCCTGGAGGACGTGCTGGAAGAAATTCTGGGCAGCGAAATCATGGATGAAAGCGACAGGGTGGCGGATATGCGGGCCCTGGCCAGAGATCGGCGCGAAGCCCTCGTGAACAGCCGGAAAGCGGCAAACTCAAACGTAACACGCTCCAGGCGGGACGGAACAATATGACGTATTTTTTGTCCGCCCGGCGCTTGCAAAATTTCAAAAAAAAAGGCAGAGTATCTTGTTCCACTGAATATGCGGGGAAACCATCATGAAAAAAGACATCCATCCCAAAGTATATAACGCCACCATTACCTGCGCCTGCGGCAACTCCGAGCGGGTGCTCTCCACCAGAGGCGAGCAGGTGCATGTGGAAGTCTGCTCGGTCTGCCATCCGTTTTTCACCGGCAAACAGCGTTTTCTTGACACAGCGGGCCGCATTGACCGTTTCCGCAAAAAATACGCCAAATTTGACGCAAAGTAATCCTCCCGCCCGACGCCGCGCCGCGTTGAGCCCGGTACGGCGATATTCCCCGCCCCCCGCCGTTTTGTCCGCGACAGCTTCCGTTATCGGCGGTCAGGCCGTCATGGAGGGAGTTATGATGCGTAATGGCGCGGAGTACGCGCTCGCCCTGCGTCTGCCGGACGGCAGCATTATTGCGCGGCGGATGCCCTGGTTTTCCCTGACGCGGTTTCCATTGCTGAAAAAACCGTTTCTGCGCGGCTTCCCCCTGCTTGTGGAAACGCTTGTCAACGGCATCCGGGCCTTGAATATCTCCGCGGCGGCCGCAACTCAGGAGGGGCAGCCTCCCCTCGCGACAAGCCGGCTCGTCCTGACAATTCTGTTGGCGCTTGCGATGGCGGTCGGCCTTTTCATCGTGGTTCCCCACCTTCTCTCCCTGCTGATGCTTGGCCTGCGTCTCGGCGGGGATGTGGAAGGCCTTACGTTTCATCTCTGGGACGGCCTTTTCAAATGCTGCGTGTTCTTGGCGTATATCAAGCTCATCTCCCTGACGCCGGAAATACGGCGCGTCTTCCAGTACCACGGAGCCGAGCACAAAAGCATACACGCCTGGGAAACAGGCGGAGAAATCACCGCGGCGAGGGCGGAAACCATGAGCCGGCTTCACCCCCGTTGCGGAACAACTTTTCTGCTTTTTGTCATCTGCCTCTCCATTCTTCTGCACGCGCTGCTCATCCCGCTGTTCCTGTATTTTTACATGCCGCAGGGTCCTGTGGCGAAACACTGCGCCACGTTGATTCTCAAGCTTTTGCTTGTCGCGCCCATCAGCGCCGTTGCCTATGAACTGATACGCTACGCGGCGCGCCTGCCCGACGGGCCGCGGGCGGCCGTTTTGCGGGCGCCCGGCCTTGCCCTGCAGAAATTCACCACGCACGAGCCGGACAGGGAACAGGTTGACGTGGCGCTGGTCGCCCTCAGGGAAGTCCTCGGGCCGGAGGAAGGGAGCAACATCAAGACGGTGCCGTATACGAAACAGATTGAAACGCACACGTAACCGCCGCGCCGGAGAAACCCATGTTTGCCAAACTGCAAAGCCTTGAAAAAAAATATCTGGATCTTGAAGAAGCGCTTGCCGGCCCGGACGTGTTCAACGATCAGGAGCAGTACCGCAAACTGGCCAAGGCGCACGCCGACCTGCGCGACGTGATCGGCCTGTTTCGCCGCCACAGGGATCTGGAACGCGAAATGGCGGAAATGAAACAGATGCTCCGCGACGACGACCCGGAAATCAAAAACCTCGCCCAGGAAGAGCTCCGCAAAGCGGAGGAGGAACTGCCGGGGCTGGAAACGGCCCTCAAGGCGGCTCTGCTGCCGACAGATCCCCTGGATGAAAAAAACACGATTCTGGAAATCAGGGCCGGGACGGGCGGAGAAGAGGCGGCGCTCTTTGCGGCGGACCTTTTCCGCATGTATTGCCGCTACGCGGAACTTATGGGCTGGGGAGTGGAACTGCTGAGCTCCTCCCCTTCGGAATCCGGCGGTTTCAAGGAGATCATCTGCCTTATATCCGGCGACAGGGCATACAGCCGGCTCAAATTTGAGGCGGGAACCCACAGGGTGCAGCGCGTTCCGACCACGGAAGCGCAGGGGCGCATTCACACCTCGGCCGCCACGGTTGCCGTTATGCCGGAAGCCGGAGAAGTGGATGTGGAAATCAGGCCTGAAGACCTGCGCATAGACATTTACCGCGCTTCGGGAGCGGGCGGCCAGCACGTCAACAAGACGGAATCGGCCGTGCGCATCACCCATATTCCCACAGGCACCGTGGTCACCTGCCAGGACGAGCGCTCGCAGCACAAAAACAAGGCCAGAGCGATGAAAGTGCTGGCCTCCCGCATTCTGGCGGCCGAACGGGAACGGCAGAACTCCGAAATGTCCGCCGACCGCAAGGCTCAGGTGGGATCCGGCGACCGCTCCGAACGCATACGCACCTACAACTTCCCCCAGGGACGCTGCACGGACCATCGCATCAATCTGACGTTGTACTCATTGGAGCGCATCATGGAAGGCGAACTGACGCCCCTGGTGGAAGCGCTGTCGACCGCGGCGCAGGCTGAGGCGCTGAAGGCGCAGATCTGAAACCGGCGGCAAAGGCGGGGAACAGTCTATGCAGGCTGCTCCACATCAATGATGCGCCCCTGAAGCCAGACATACGCGTCCACTTCGTGACCCTTTTCCGGAACATAATCCCGCAGAACGAAATTTGAGGCAAAGACCGGAAGACGCATTGCCTCCCTGTCCTCAAAAGGAAAAATCAGATGCAGAACCTTCAGCGGCATTTTCTCCAGCGCGCATTCCTCCACATCCTCAACAAGGCCGCGCAGCTCGTATTCACAGAAGTTCCGTCCCGGCATGATCACCCGTTTTCCGGCCATGTCGACCTTGAGCGGCGGCACGTCCAACCTGTTTCCGCCGGGATTTTCCGCAAGCCAGGCCGCCGCCCAGGCCTCGTAGCGCGGGCCCCGCGTTATGGAAAGCTCGTCAAGCAGCGCCTTGCGCAGCCCGTAAGCCAGGCCGGCCAGCAGAAAAGTATGGGTAACGCCCGGCGTGAGGGCCTCAATATCCCGACAATATAACGGGTTAAAAAACCAGAGGGGATTTTTCCCCTCAATCATGTTGACGGAAACATTGGCCAAATGCCCGCGCTCCCAGGGGTGGGCCTCCTCCACGGTCAAATCGTTGGGCAGACCGTCCAGAAGCGGCACGACCGTCACCGGAGAGAGCCTGCCCTCCGTTTCTCCGGCCATAAGCACGGCGGCCCGCGCCGGCTGATCCTGCGGCCAGGCCATAAGCACATATTCCTTGCCGTCGCGCCGCCACTGCCAGACAGGACGGGTTCCGCCCGCATGCAGCACAGTGCCGGCGATCTGCGACATGATCGCGGCGGGGTTCCGGCCGACAAGCGCGCCCCAGGCATCGCCCAGCCCTTCAAAATGAGCGCGGTTCTCCCCGGTAGGAAGTTCTTCCGTCTTTTCCGGAGCGGGAGTATTCGCAGTGTCTTCACGCATGGCAATTCCGTGATCGCCGCGAAGGCGGTTAATCAGGCGCGCCTGTAAAGCCTTTTCCCCAAGGCGAACGCCGTCAGCGCCGGTCACGGCCGCGTCGCCCGCCGCGGTCGCCCTGGCCGCGCTCGCCCTTGTCGTGCCTGTCATGACGCGGCGGGCGGGCGGTTTCCTCCGGATTCCAGGCGTGCCCCTGCTCTTCCAGCAGTACGGCCTTGCGGCTGGCGCGGATGCGGTCTCCGCTTACCTCAATAACTTTTACCAGCATATCCTCACCCAGCCGCGCCACGTCGCCGGGCTGCCCCACGCGGCCGATGTCAAGCTGCGACACGTGAACGAGGGCTTCCACATTGGGCAGCACTTCCACAATGGCTCCGATTTCCATGATTTTCCGGACTTTCGCCATATAGTTCCTACCCAGTTCAGGGCGCTGGTCATAATAGGAAACCATCTCACGGGCTTTTTCCAGCGCTTCCGCCGTCGGCGCGAAAACGGAAACCTTGCCGGAGTCCTCAATGTCCACGGACGCGCCGGTGGCCGCTGTGATGGCCTTGATGTTTTTTCCGCCGGGCCCGATGATCAGGCGAATAATGTCCGGGTTGACGAAAATTTCCGCGTGCTGCGGCGCGTACTGAGAAAGTTCCCGGCGCGGCTCGGGGAGAGCTTTCGCCATTTCTCCCAGAATATGCAGACGCGCCTCGCGCGCCTGCTGCATGGCCGCCCTCATGATGTCGGTTGTCAGGCCGGTGACCTTGATGTCCATCTGCACGCCGGTCACGCCTTCCGCAGTGCCCGCGATTTTGAAGTCCATATCGCCGAGGGCGTCCTCGTCGCCCAAAATGTCGGTAAGCACGATAAATTTGTCGCTTTCCTTGATAAGGCCCATGGCCACGCCGGCCACCGGCCCGCTGATCGGCACTCCCGCGTCCATGAGCGAAAGGGAACCGCCGCACAGCGCCGCCATGGAGGAAGACCCGTTGGATTCCATGGTTTCGGCCACCACGCGCAAGGTAAAAGGAAAATCCTCGTCGGAGGGCAGAACGGGGCGCAGGGATTTTTCCGCCAGCGCGCCGTGTCCTATCTCGCGCCGGGAGACGCGCACGGGCTTGACCTCCCCGACGCAGTACGGCGGGAAATTATAGTGCAGCATGAAACGTTTGGTCACGTCGCCGGCGAGCGAGTCCATGCGCTGCTCATCAGTCGTGGAGCCGAGAGTCGCGATGACCAGGGACTTCGTCTCTCCCCGGCAGAACAGCGCGGAGCCGTGGGCTCTGGGCAGAACGCCCGTCTGGATCTGAATGGGGCGCACGCTCCTCACGTCCCGGCCGTCTATGCGGGTGCCCTCGTCAACTATGCGCGCCCGCACCAGCCTCTTTTCCAGATCGGCTATAATGTCCGGCACGAATCTGAGCTCCCCGGGATTCTCCATGAAGGCCGGGGCCTCTTTCAAAGCCTCCATGACGCGCTCTTTCACCTTTTTGCGCGCCTGTTTGCGGGGCAGTTTGTCGGGAATGCGCAGGGCGTCCTCCAGACCGGCCTCCCTGGCGAGTTCGTGGACCCGCGTGACAAGAAAGCCGTCCTCCTCCGGGGTCGCGAACTCCATTTTTTCCTTGCCGCAAAGTTCACGGAGCTTGAGCTGCGCGTCAATCAGGGGCTGAATTTCCTTCCTGCCCCACTCCAGCGCGTCAATGATCACATCTTCCGGCAAAAAGCGCGCATCGCCCTCCACCATGGTCAGGGCGTCGCGCGTGGCGGCGAAAATGATGTTCAGATCGCTCCGCTCCTGCTGCCCAAAGGAAGGATTGAGCACAAAGCGGCCGCCGATGCGGCCTATGCGGCCGCCGGCCACCGGACCTTCAAAGGGCAGGGAGGAAATCATCAGCGCGGCCGACGCCCCGGTGAGGGCCAGAACGTCCGATTCATTTTCCTGGTCCGCTGAAATCACGCTGGCCAGAAGCTGCACGTCCTCGCCCAGGCCCTTGGGGAAAAGCGGACGAACAGGCCTGTCGATAAGACGCGAAACCAGCGTCTCGCGTTCGGACGGACGCCCGATTTCCCTGCGAAAAAAACTGCCGGGGATACGCCCGGCGGCATACATTTTTTCAGAGTATTCCACCGTCAGGGGGAAAAAACCCTTGTCGGACTCCAACGGCTGTGAACACACCGTCACCAGCACGACCGTGCCGCCGCACTGCATCCACACCGCGCCGTCCGCCTGATTGGCAAGGCGGCCGCTTTCAAAAACGATTTCCTTGCCGCCGAGTTCGGCGACAACCCGCGCCGGATGAAAAATATCCTGTATCATGGTAAAATTCCTTACTATATGCTAAATGGAGTCCAACGAAAGCGGGCAAGATCATTATTTGCGCAGGCCAAGTTTTTCAATAAGCGCGCGGTATCGCTGAATGTCTTTCTTTCTCAAATAGTTCAGCATATTACGGCGTTGCCCGACCAGTTTGAGCAGACCGGCGCGGGAATGAAAATCCTTTTTATGCGTCTTGAAGTGCCCGGTCAGGCCCTCAATGCGCGCCGTCAGCAGGGCCACCTGCACTTCGGGGGAACCGGTGTCGCCCTCGTGCTTCGCGTGGGCCTCAATAACCGATTTTTTTTGTTCCGCGTTCATTACCACAGCAATTCTCCTGTTTCCAAAAAAGAGGTTACTTCCAAAGCCCCCTCAGCACGACCCAGTGGCGCGTAGCGTCCGCCCCGCGTTTGGCCAGGGCGAGAACATCGCCCCGGTACAGCAAAAGCGCGTTCTCCGTCTCCGGCGTCGAGGAGCGGAAAACGGGCAGCCCGTTGCGCACGCGCGCGGCCTCGTCGGGCGCAAGCTCCACTCTCGTCCAGTCCGGCAACGCCTCCGCCACAGAGCGCAGATGTCTGCCCAGAAGGGATGGCTCGGCCTCGATGTCCCGCAAATCGCAGGCCGCATCCAGGCCGAAAGGGTGGCTGTACTCCCGGGTCAGTTCCGTGAGCACGGCTCCGCACCCAAGCCGCGTCCCCAAGCTGTGGGCCAGGGAGCGTATATAGGTGCCGGAACTGCAGGTAACCCGAAAGCGCACAAACGGCAGGCTCACATCAAGCGCGTCCGCTTGTGAAATTTTGATGCGTTTGACTTTTTGCGGCATATCCCGCCCTTTCCGCGCCAGCCTGTACAAGGGCTGCCCATTGTGCTTCGCCGCGGAATACGGCGGCACAGGCTGTTCACGAACTTCACGCCACAGGGCGACTTCCCTCCGCACATCCTCGACGCCGACGCGATCCCACGGGGATTCAGCGACAATGCCGCCCTCGCTGTCCCAGGTGTCCGTCGTCCGCCCGAGGCGCAAAACGCCGCCGTACACCTTGCGTCCGCCGGCCATCAGGTGCGGGGAAATCTTCGTGGCCTGCCCGAGCAGCACCAGCAGCACCCCGGCGGCGAGCGGGTCAAGGGTTCCGGCATGGCCGATTTTTCTCTGCCCCAGCCGCTTGATTGCCGCGAGGCACCGCGTCGAGGACGGGCCGGAGGGCTTGTTCAGAACCAGCACGCCGTGCAACTGCGGCAAAAACGGCGCTTCGCGGCCCGCATCAGTCATACGCAACGGAATCATATATCAACAACAGGACGACATGTCAAAATATTACTTGAGGTGAAATCGTTTCAGAAAGCGTATCCCAGAGAAAGCATGTACATGTTCGCCACCACGTTTTCCGTATTGCCGCCGGTTATCCGGCTGAGCTGATTGCCGCGTATCCCGGCGCTCCGGGTGTCGTCGTAGTTCACAGGGTTGACCCAGATGTGCGCATAGGCGAAATCCAGGGTAAAATCCTTCCATTTGACGCCCGTGCCCAGCGTCAGCATTTGCCGGCCGTTGGTGGGAATCATGTAATCCGCGTACTCCCCGTTCACCACCGGCGTCTCATACTGAAAACCGGCCCTGAGCGCCAGCCAGTCCAGGGGCCTGTATTCCGCGCCGACGCTGAAGCTCCAGCCGTCGCGCCATTCCTTGTTGTTGATTGAAGAATACCCGCTGTCCATATAGATGTTCAGGGCATTGTACGTGGACCAGCGCGTCCACATGACGTCGGCCTCGAAACTCAGATTGTCCAGCGGCTTGTAGGCGACGCCCAGCGCCGCGGAATCCGGCAGCTGCAGCGTCGTATGCGCGTTCGTATCGCGGGCCTCGGGCAGATGCTGCCTTTGCGGATTCAGCGGGCTGGTCAGAAAATTGCCGCCCTGTTCGGCGAACTCGACATCCCCGCTGACGTTGAGCGTGACCTGGCTTTTATAGGCCAGCCCCACGGACCAGCGGTCATTGAGGCGGGCGTGCAGCCCCAGATGAGCGCCGAAACCCCAGCCGTCGCCCTGCAGCTGCATGTCGTTGTCGTGAATGGTTCCCG
>JAISOT010000183.1 GCA_031275465.1 Desulfovibrio sp. | reverse complement strand
GTCAACATTTTCAAAGTACTCGCCTCTTCTTCCGTCAATTCAATGCTTTTGGCTGGTGCTCCCATTTCAGTTCTCCTGAAATGGATATATCATATCTATTTTATGAACGCAATACTAGGTACTCGCGGAAATCATACGTTGCAAGGCCTGATCAGTTCCTTTGCTGCGCATTGTTTGCTTGTGCGTTGAGCGGAACGCGAATAAGCCGCCCCGCAGGGCAGGACAGGAAGAGGCGTAGGCCCGCTTCCTCTGTCCTGCCCTCGGATTCACACATTCGATGATGAAATTTGGCATTCGTCAGCATGCACAGGTATTCGTTGCCATATAATATGCCAAAATTTACTATCGAATGCCTATGATGCGCTATTGAATGCCTATGCTTGTCATCGAATGTCTATGCCGCGCTGTCGCGCATTACGCATGCCTTTGGATGTTACGACCCTTTGCAGCCTTCCTGTCATGCTTTCTTTTTCTATCTCACGGGATATACTCAAAAGGCGTAATGGCCGCACGTAAGTCCGTATCCCGGTGGAAACCTTCAAAACAAGGTAAGGAAGCGTTTTCCTTTTCACTCAGATTTGGGGCCATATTCCCCGGCATCCTGACCGCCAAGGCTTTTCACCAAGGCCGCTATGTCCTCCGCCTTCCATGCCGTGGTGCGGGGGCCGAGTTTTACGGGCTTGGGGAAGCGCCCTGTTTTGCATCCGTCCCACCACGCGCTTTTGCTGATGGGAACAAGCTCCAGAACCTGCTTGAGCCGGAGAAATCCGGTTGGGGAAATCGCGGAATACACGGGCTGTCTCCTTGTATTTGTTTTCAATATCTTGAAATCTAAAAAGAAAAGAGAATATCTTTGTTCGGAGCCCCCGCCGGAGGCACTTCGTCCCTCGCCCGCGGTATTGCGAGGTCGGGCACCCATCTCGCCCTCGTGAAGGGCGATATTTCCGGCCCTGAACCAGTGCCTGTCCGGCTACGGAATCGAAATTGTGGAGCGCGTGCCCATTGAAGTGGAGGCCTGCCCGGAAAACAGCGTCTACCTGCGTACCAAAAAGGAAAAAATGGCGCACATTCTTCAGGACATCCGCTGCCGTTAGGACAATTTCACCTTGAAATTGCCCCTGTGCACCTCACTTGACGATTCTTGCAAAAGTGTATATGCACAGAAAAGAGGTCAGCATGGAATTTTCCGCCGAAGCGACCGCATGCTATTGCGCGACGGCGCGCAAGTCCGCCCGCGCCCTCACCGCGCTCTATGACGCCGCTCTTGAGCCGGCGGGTCTGCGCGTGACCCAGTATTCGCTGTTGAAAAATGTGCAGCGCATGGGGCCGGTATCCCTCCTGCGCCTGGGCGAGGCTCTGCGGCTTGACAGAACAACCCTGGTGCGGAATCTGAAGCTGTTGGAAAAGAACGCTATGGTCCGTTTCGAGCCGGATGCGGCCTCCAGGGCGCGCCTCGTTTCTCTGACGGAAAAGGGGGAGCAGTCCTTGACCGAGGCGACCCATCTCTGGCTCAAGGCGCAAACGGCGGTGCACGAGAGTTTTTCCGGCGAAGAGCGCGCGATCCTGCGGGCTTTTTTGCGCCGCCTGGAGACTGTGGATTTTTAGGCAATTTTACAGGTGAAATGCTTTGCGAATGTCGCGCGGCGGATGCGCTCCGCCGTAAACCAACCTTTCAAGCGCGTCAGTTCCCGAGGACGGAAGCGTTTTTTCTGTGTATATACACAATAAGACCGCCCACAGGAGCGACCCATGCCACAAAACCCTTTCCCCGCGGCGCAGGCCGCTTCCGGTCACACGCAAAGACGGCGCGCCGTGTGGCTCGTCACGGCCCTGGCTTTTCTCGTCATCATGACAAGTATGGGAACGCGGCTCACGATCGGGCTTTTTGTCCAGCCCCTTATGGATGACAAGGGTTTGAGCATCGCCGCGACAAGCATGGCCCTGGCCATAGGCCAACTGTCCTGGGGCCTGTTTCAGCCGATTTTCGGAGCCTGGGCCGACAAGGGTCACCCCTTCGCCGCCCTCGCGACACGCATGCTCTGCATAGCGGCAGGCCAGTTGCTCACCATCATGGCGGATGGATTCTGGCTGCTGACCCTTGCCTAGGGCGTCCTCTCCCCCGGCGGTGTGGCCGCCGGCAGCTTTGCCGGAATTTTCGCCATTGCCGCAGCCCGGCTGCCGCCCGACACCCACCCGGTGGCCGGCGGCATTATCAATGCCGGGGGATCTGTGGGGCAATTCCTTTATGCCCCGTTAATCCACCTGCTTACTCATATATGGAGCTACTGCGCAAGCCTGCTGGCTTTGGCCGGGTTTGCCGTGGCGGCCATTCTGCCTTCGTGGGTTCTGTGCCGGACCAACCCGTTCAAGGAAGACGGAGGGGAAACGGCGACGGCCGAAACGTCCTTCATTGCTTTGGCCCTTCTGGCCGCTTTCGTGAATCTGCCCATCAAGGAGCGGCGCGGCCCATGACGACGGAAAGATGCCGCGGATGGGCAGGAAGGCCGCAGCCGCGCGCAGGGCTGAAGCGGCCTGCCCGTTTTCTTTCCGGCCATTTCCGTGTCGAGTCTCAGGTTTTGACCGCTTCGGAGATCATCTCGTAGAAACGGCGGAAGAGATAGCGCGAGTCGTGCGGACCGGCCGCCGCTTCAGGGTGGTACTGCACGCTCATGACGGGCAGGTTTTTGTGCCTGAGGCCTTCTAGGGTCATGTCGTTCAGGTTGACGTGGGTTGTCTCCACTTCCTCAAGATTGTTCAAAATCACGTGAAAGCCGTGATTTTGCGAGGATATTTCCACCCGCCCGGTGTTCATGTCCTTGACCGGATGGTTGGCCCCGTGGTGGCCGAAACGCAGTTTGCCCGTGCTGCCGCCGAGCGCGTGGCCAATCAGCTGATGCCCGAGACAAATGCCCGTGACCGGGAACGTCTTGACAAGTTCGCGTATCAGGGCGATTTCGCTCGTGAGCGCGGCCGGGTCTCCGGGGCCGTTGGAGAGAAAAATCGCCTGCGCGCCGCTGGCTTTGGCCTGCTCCACACCGAAAAGGGGCGGAACGGCCAGCGGTTCAAAACCGGTTTTGACGAGTTCGCGCAGGATATTCCACTTTATGCCGTAATCGTAAACAAGAAGACGAATGCCCGTTCCCTGCCAGGCATAGGCGCCATCCGGGGCGAATCCGGCCTCCACGGGACCTCCGGCAGTCCAGAAGTAGGGTTTTTGCGCCGCCACAAAAGGCACGAGATTCTGCCCTTCCATAGTGGGCAGGGCGCGGGCCTTCTCCTGCAGGGAGGCGGGATTGATATCCCGCGTGGAGATCACGCCGCGCATGGCCCCGTGAATGCGCAAATGGCGCGTGAGGGCGCGGGTGTCCAACCCCTCCATGCCCGATGTGCCGTTTTTTTGCAGAAAATCCGGCAGGCTCATGACAGAACGCCAGCTGGACGGGGTCTTGCAGCATTCCTTGACCAGAAGGGCGCGCAAATGCACGCGGGCGGACTCCATATCCTCGCTGTTGATGCCGTAATTGCCGATGAGCGGCCAGGTCATGCACACCATCTGGCCGTAGTAGGAGGGATCTGTCAGCACTTCCTGGTAGCCGGTCATGGCGGTGTTGAAGATGGCTTCGCCGCCGGTTTCAAAGTCTCCGGTAAAGGATTTGCCGTACAGGCTGAAACCGTCCTCCAGCGTGAGCAGGGCTTTCATGCTTTTCCCCCGCGCTTTCGCGCATAGTACTCCTGAAGGCTTTCCACATGGATTTCGTCCCGGCGGGAGCCTATGGCCGTGGCCGTGGCCCTGGCCCCGGCCACCGTGGTGCAGTACGGCGTGCCATAGAGCAGGGCCGCGCGGCGTATGGTGCGGGAGTCATGCGCGGTGCGCTTGCCGGAGGCCGTGTTGACCACCAGCGCCACTTCATGGTTGACAAGCATGTCCACGACATTGGGCCTGCCCTCGTAGACCTTGCGCACCGTTTCCACTTCAAGCCCCCCGGCGCGCAGCACTTCCGCCGTGCCCCGCGTGGCCAGCAGAGCAAAGCCCAACCTGACGAATTTTTCTCCCAGAGCGGCCACAAAGGGTTTGTCGCGGTCATTGACGGAAAGAAAAATTTTCCCCCCTTGGGGAGGCACCTGTCCCGCTCCCAACTGGCTTTTGAGAAAGGCCTCCCCAAAATCGGCGCCCATGCCCATCACTTCGCCCGTTGAATGCATTTCCGGACCCAAAAGCACATCCACGCCGGGAAAGCGGTGGAAAGGCAACACCGCTTCTTTCACACAGGTAAAACCGCCGCGCCGCATGCTCCAGGGGTCAAGCTGGTCGAGAGTTTTGCCCAGCATTACCTGCGTGGCAAGCCGGGGCAGAGGCACGCCTGTGGCCTTGGAGACAAAAGGGGCAGTGCGCGAGGCACGCGGGTTGACTTCCAGAATAAAGAGGTCATTGCCCCTGAGGGCGAACTGTATGTTCATCAGTCCCCTGACGTTGAGTTCGCGGGCGAGAGCTTCGGCCTGGGCGGCTATCAGGGACACATGGTCATAGGAAATGGAGAAGGAAGGCAGCACGCAGGCGGAATCGCCGGAATGTACGCCGGCTTCCTCAATGTGTTCCATAATGCCCGCGACGTAGACGTCTTTCCCGTCGGAAAGCGCGTCCACGTCTATCTCGATGGCGTGTTCCAGAAATTTGTCCACAAGGATGGGGTGTTCCGGTTTTTCCGGAACCTGTTCGCGAAAATACTCCGTCAGTTCCGCCGCGTCATACACCACAGCCATGGCGCGGCCGCCCAGCACATAACTGGGGCGCACCACCACAGGCCAGCCTATGCGCTCCGCCGTTTTCAGGGCTTCGTCCAGATCCCCGGCCGTGCCGTTGGGCGGCTGAAGCAGACGCAGTTTTCGGATGAGAGCCTGAAAGCGCTCGCGATCCTCGGCGCGGTCAATGGCATCCGGAGATGTCCCCAATATGGGCACGCCCGCGCGCATGAGGGGGACCGCCAGATTAAGAGGCGTCTGCCCGCCGAACTGCACAATGACCCCCTCCGGTTTTTCCTTTTCCACGATGTTCATCACGTCTTCAAAGGTCAACGGTTCAAAATAGAGGCGGTCCGAGGTGTCGTAGTCCGTGGAAACGGTTTCCGGATTGGAATTGACCATGATGGCCGTGATGCCGGCGCCGCGCAGGGCAAAGGATGCGTGGCAGCAGCAATAGTCGAATTCAATGCCCTGGCCTATGCGATTGGGGCCGCCGCCGAGAATGATCACCTTGCGTTCCGCGCCCGGCTCAAATTCCTGCCCGTGCTCGTAGGTGGAGTAGTAATAAGGGGTATAGGCCTCAAATTCTGCGGCGCAGGTGTCCACAAGATAATAGGCGGGCTCAATGCCCATTTCTTTGCGCAAACGACGAATGTCGGCCTCAGGGCGCTTCCACATGCGGGCAAGCTGCAGATCGGAAAAGCCGTGCTCCTTGGCTTCGCGCAGTGCTTCGCGCATTTCCGGATTGGTGGCGGTCATATCGTTGGCAATGCCGAAGTCGCGGATACGGGTTTCCATATCCGCAATATCCCGCATCTGGCGTATGAACCAGGGGTCAATGGCAGTGGCGGCATAGATTTCTTCTTCGTCCACGCCGGCAAGCAGCGCCTGGCGCAGGGCAAAAAGGCGACGGGAATGGGGTCTGGCAATCCCCGCGAGCGCTTCCTCACGCGTGAGCGGATCTTCCCTGCCTCCATTGCCGAGCCCGGCTGCGCCTGTTTCCATGGAGCGCAGGCCCTTTTGCAGGGCCTCCTTGAAAGTGCGCCCGATGCTCATGGCCTCGCCCACGCTTTTCATGGAAGTAGTGAGGATATCTTCCGCGCCGGGAAATTTTTCAAAGGTAAAACGCGGAATTTTGACAACGCAATAGTCAATGGCCGGTTCAAAGCAGGCCGCCGTCTCGCGGGTGATGTCGTTGCGCAGTTCGTCCAAGGTGTAGCCCACCGCCAGCTTGGCCGCCAGCTTGGCTATGGGAAAACCCGTGGCCTTGGAGGCCAGCGCCGAAGAGCGGGAGACGCGCGGATTCATTTCAATAACCACCATTTCTCCATTCGCCGGATTGACGCCGAACTGCACATTGCTGCCGCCGGTCTCCACGCCGATTTCACGCATGATGGCAATGGAGGCGTCGCGCATGTTCTGGTATTCCACATCCGAAAGGGTTTGCGCCGGGGCCACCGTGACGGAGTCGCCCGTGTGCACGCCCATGGGATCAAAATTTTCAATGGAGCAGACAATGACGCAATTGTCCTTTTTGTCGCGCATGACCTCCATTTCGAATTCTTTCCAGCCGAGTACGCTCTGCTCCAGCAGCACTTCGCGGGCAGGGCTTGCGTCAAGGCCGCGGGCGGCAATTTGTTCCAGATCTTCCAGATTGTAGGCAACGCCGCCGCCCGCGCCGCCCAAGGTGAAGGCCGGCCGCACAATGATGGGAAATGGCAGGATGTCGGCATAGCGGCGCACGTCCTTCATGGAATGGGCAGTTCCGCTGGCCGGCACTTTGAGGCCGATGCGCTCCATGGCTTCCCGGAAAAGCTCGCGGCTTTCCGCTTTTTCGATGACTCCCGCGCGCGCGCCTATCATCTCCACACCGTATTCAGCCAAGATGCCGCTGCGGTGAAGATCCAGCGCGGCGTTGAGGGCCGTCTGGCCGCCCAGCGTGGGCAGCAGCGCGTCAGGACGTTCCCTGCGGATGACGGCGGCAAGCGTCTCCTTTTCAATAGGTTCTATATAGGTGGCATCGGCCATTTCCGGATCCGTCATGATGGTGGCCGGATTGGAATTGACAAGCACAACCCGGTAGCCTTCTTCTTTCAGGGCCTTGACGGCCTGGGAGCCGGAATAGTCAAATTCGCAGCCCTGCCCTATAACGATGGGGCCGGCGCCGATGACAAGAATAGTGTGCAAATCCGCGCGCTTTGGCATATATGTCCCTGCGGGTGTTGGGGAACAGGCAACGATGCGTAAAACTTTTCAAGTATAGCCGCTGTTTCTGCCTTCGTCAATGCATTGTTTGGAGCGAAAAATGCTTGACTGCTCCCGCTTTTG
>JAISOT010000174.1 GCA_031275465.1 Desulfovibrio sp. | reverse complement strand
CAGGTCGGGATAGAAGAATTTTTCCCCATGTACGAAAACGAAGACGAACTGCAAAGCCACTACAGTCTGACGTCGTAATACCGCGGGATATTTCCGGAGCGGCCTTCGGAACGCATTCTAAACAAACCTCAAATTCTGCCGTTAGTATTTACAGATTCCGCCGGTTCCTGTATACTGAAAAAAAATGCGCACTGCCCTGTTTGCCGGACGAACGGTTATTCTCCGCCATTGAAACATGAAATACTATCTGCGCCACTATTTCAATCCGGATTTTAACCACCTGCATCCGAAACCCGCGCTCAAGGACGGATCGGACGGCTCTTCCGACCTGTACAGCCTGGGTTATGTTCAGAACGCCATTGACGGCCAGGTATTGGCGGAGATCGTCCCCCTTGATCAGGCGGGGGAAGACGTCGACCCGCGCTTCATACAGAACGATCCCACGCTTCCGGCCGGCGCGAACACCCGCGTGGACCCCGAATATCCGCAATATCTTCTGGCCGCCGCCAACGGCTACATTTTTTATATCGCCGGAAAAATCACCGTCAAATGCCTGCTCAACGTGCGGCAGGACGTGAGCTTTCAGACCGGCAACATCTTCTTTGTGGGGGACATGGCCGTCCACGGCACCGTGCGCTCCGGTTTTTCCATCCAGGCCAACAATATCCGCATCATGGGCATGCTTGAGGGCGGGGAGGCCCGCGCCCGCCAGGACATCATGATAGAAGGCGGCGCGCGCGGCGGGGCCGGCCAGCGCTGCCTTGTCACCGCCGGAGGCAATATTCTCGCTCCTTTTCTGGAAAAAGTGGAGGCGCGCAGCCGCAGCAACATCGTTATTGAAAGATTCTGCCTTTATTCCACCGTGTATGCCGGCGCCAACCTCGTCGTGCGCGAACAGCTTTACGGCAGCACGATCAACGCCTACGGCACGGTGTATGTGGGCAAACAGATCGGCAACAAGGCCGGGCTCACCACAAAGATATTTCTTGGCTACAATCCCCTGAGCATCCGCCATCTGGAAAAGGTGGACGACCTGATCTCCGGCATGTCGCAATCCATCACGCACCTCAACGCCGTCGCCGGGCATCTGCCGCCGGACAGCAGTGAGGCCAGCCGCAAACTCGCCAGGCTCTCCGAAGAGCGCAAACAGCTCATGCGCAGGCGGGACAATCTGTGGAGCCGCCTCTATATGGATGAAAAACGAGCGGCCGACTGCTGTCTGTCCGTGCCCGGCATAGTATACCCCGGCGTTGAGATTTCCATAGGCCGGGCCTACATGCTGGTGGAACGCACGTATCAGAACGTCTGCTTCCGCCTGTGTTATGACGACATCATCGTCCAGCCTCTGCCCAAGAAAAAAACCGCATGAGCCTTCCCGCAGGCCTGACGTTCACCCCTGTCTACAACGGCGCCGGACTGGCCGATGTTCTCGCCCGGGCGGGGGGCCGCGAATTCGCCATGCTTTCCGGCGGCGGCGCGGAGCGCGAGGAAGCCGTCGTCTGCTCCCCCGTTCCCGGCGGCCTCGACAACAGCCTGCCCGTGCTGCTCGGCGCGGGCTTCGGCCACGCCCTGCGCAAGCTTCTGCATAACCATAACGGGCCTGTCGCCGTGGTGGACAAGGAAACGGACCTGCTTTCCCTTACCGGCGCGCTGGCGGCCCTGCCCGCGGAACAGCGCCGCCGCGTCCTGCTGGTGGACACACCGGACATTGAAGCCGCCCTCAATGCTCTCACCCGCTGGCAGGACAATAACGCCGGCAAGCGCTTTCTGCCCCTGCCGTTGCCCTTTTACCTCCGCCTGGACCGCGCCTTTTACGGCGCACTGCGCGAACGCCTGAAGGCCAGCGCCGCCTTTGACTTCTGGGGCCGCGCCGTGTTACCGCGCTTTGCCGGTGCCAAACCGCGCGTGCTTCTGCTGACAAGCAAGTATTTTCTCATCGGCGAACTGGAGCGGGCCTGCCGCGCGCTCAATCTGGAGCACAAACTTGTTGTCCTCAAGGACGACGCCATCGCCCGGACGGACTTCGTGCAGCGACTGCTGGAGGCGGCGGTGGCCTTCAGGCCCGACTGCTGCATCACCCTGAACCACATGGGCGTCGATGTGGAAGGCGTGCTCATGGATCTGCTGGCGCGCCTGCAACTGCCGCTCGCCTCATGGTTTGTGGACAACCCCCATCTGATCGTCCACCTGTACTCGCGCTGCGTGAGCCCCTGGACCTGCATTTTCACATGGGACGCGGACAATGTTCCGAGCCTGCGCCGGGCGGGCTTTGAACACGTGTTTTATCTGCCCTTGGGCACGGACCCGGAACGCTTCAGCCCGCGCCGCAATGCCGCCGCGCCGGCGGCCTGGGATGCCGAAATTTCCTTCGTGGGCAACTCCATGCTCCACAAGGTGGCGGGCCGCCTGAAAAATGGACGTTTCCCGCGACGGCTGCTTCTGCTCTTCCGCGAAGTCTCGCGAGCCTTCATGGAATGCGAAGACCGCTCCGTGGCCGATTTTCTGCGCGCCGAATACCCGGCGGCCTTTGCCGGCTACATGGCCCTTCCGGACAATGAAGCCAGACTCGCCTATGAAACGGCCGTCACCTGGCAGGCCACGCGGCTTTACCGCAATGACTGCGTGCGCCGCATCCTGCCCCTCCGCCCGCTTATTGTGGGCGACGCGGGCTGGAAGACCGAATTTCGCAAAGAAATCCATCAGCCCAGATACATGGACGCCATAAACTACTACAGCGAGTTGCCCCTCTTTTACACCCGCTCGGCCGTCAATTTCAACTGCACAAGCAAACAGATGAAGGGCGCCGTCAACCAGCGCGTTTTTGACGTTCCCGCCGCCGGGGCCTTTGTGCTGACGGACTGGCGGCCGCAGATGGAATGCCTTTTCGAACCCCATGAGATGGCCTGCTACCGCAGCCCTGAACAGGCACCGGAACTGGCGCGGCACTACATGGCCCGCCCGCGGAGCCGCGGCAAAATCATCCGCGCGGCCAGACGGCGCGTGCTGGCCTGCCATACCTGGAAGCACCGGCTTGCGGAACTGCTGGAGAAAATGCGCCAGGTTTACGGCACGCCCGCACCGGCCTAGCTTACGGCGCAAAGACACGAGACATGAGCGCGGATCCACTGCTCATACTGCAATTGCAGCGCATGGGGGATTTGATTCTCGCCTTTCCCCTCATTGAGACGCTGCAGCGCCGCATGCCGGGGCACCCTGTCTGGGTGGCTGCGGAACCGCAATTTTTCAAGGAACTCATGCCGCTCTCCCCGCAAGTGGTCTTTTTTCCCCCGTCGCACTGCAAGGTTCTGGCGCGCGGACGCTACGCCCTCGCCGTCAACCTGAGCAGCCGGCCGGAAGCGGCGCAATGCCTGGCCAGGCTTGAAGCCCCCGCCAAACTGGGCCCGGCCGCCCTCGGAGACGGACTTTCCATTTACGGGCACTGGAACCTCTACCGCGCGGCCCTCACGCAGAACAACCGCCATAACGCCTTTCACTGGGCCGACCTCTACCTTATGGACATCATGGAAGGAGCCGGCCTCGCCGCTGTGGGGCATTCCCTGCCCAGGGGAGCGGGCGGCAGGCGCGTGGGCCTGATGCTCGGGGCGAGCGAGGCGGCCAAACGCCCTGACGCCGATTTCTGGGCGCGGCTGGCCCGCCGGCTCGTCCGGGCGCAGGCAGGCCCTGTCTTTCTGGGCGGCAAGGCGGAAATCCCCTTGGGAGAAGAAGTCGCCAAAAAATCCGGCCTGCCGCGGGCCAATCTGTGCGGGCGGCTCTCCCTGGCGGAATTGGCCCAACTGCTGCCCACCCTGGCCCTTTTCATCACGCCGGACACCGGACCCATGCATCTGGCGGACCGGCTCGGCGTGCCCGTGCTCAACCTTTCCATGGGGCCGGTGCACGCCAGGGAAACAGGCCCGCGCTCCCCGGGCCAGTGGATTTTGCGCGCCTCCCTGAGCTGCGTGGGCTGCTGGCAGTGCGTCCGGGCAACGCCCCGCTGCAAGCGGGCGTTCACCCCCAAAGCCGTCGCCGAAGTGGCCCTGAGCCTGCTGGATAATCCGCAGAACCCCGCCCTGCCCCCCCTCAACCGCCTTGTCCTTTTTCGAACAGGCCGGGATGCCCAAGGCCTGTACAGGCTTGAATCCCGCAGGGACACGCCCTCCTGCCGCGCCCTGCTGGAGGATTTCTGGCAGGCCGCCTTTCTCCACAGCTATGATCCCTCCCTGCGCGCGCCTGCGCTCACTCGCCTGCGCGCGTTGCGGGAAACCTTTCCCGCCCTTCACCAGCGCCTCGGCAGCGGCCTTGCCCGCCTGACCGCCCATTGTTCCGCCCGGCTCAGGCACGCGGAAAGGTTCCAGCCCGATTTCTGGAGAAGCGAGACGCCGCTTTTGCGCCTCTTCACCGGCTGGCTGCACATGTTCCTGCAAAATTCCCGCTACAGCCGGGATGGCTGGAATACAGCCCTTGAACGGCTGACTCTCCTCCGCGGCCTTTTTGAGTAAACAAGGCTGAATCGCGTTCATCGCGTTCCTCCATCTTGGGCGGGAGCAGCCCCCGGCGGCAGATTTTGCCGCCCGCCCTGCAGAAACGGAAAAGATATCTCATTGAAATATAAAAAATTTTTATTTTGGAACACTCCTTGAATTATATCCGGACACGAGGAGTGCGCCATGCAATTTCTGCCTACCGGAACAGCTTCTTTCTTTACCGCGCGGGACAAGGCTCCCGCAGGGCGCGAGGCCCTGCCGCGGGCCTTGGACGCCGCCGGCGGAAACGCGCGGCTGGCGCCCGATGCCCTGGCCGGCGAGCATGAAAGCGCGGCCGCCGAATACCAGCGCCTGTTCCGTGAAGCCCTCGCGGCGATGGACGGAGGAGAGGAAGTTTCCACCGCGGCGGCGCTGCGCGACACAGCCGGCCCTCTGGCGCGGGGCCCCTACAGCCGCCATACGACGGACGGCGTTACCTATTCCCTTGACGAAGTCTGTTTTACCAAGAAAGAACTGCTGGAACTGCGCCGGGAACTCCTCAAGGCGGGCGCGCCGGAACAGGCGCTCAAGCAGTTCGACGCCCTGGCCGGCCAGCCGGACGGCGCGATGCTCGCCCAGGTCATGGCCAGCCTGCAGCAGATGACGGCCCCCCGGCAACTGGACAAGACGGACAAGGACAACATCGTCGAACTGCTCGGCAGGATCGACCCCACGGGCGACCTCGCCCAGGAAGCCGTAGCCCTGATGGAAGAAGGCAGGGGACAGGCGGCCCTGACGCTGATTTCGCAGACATTTTCCGCTGTTGAAAGCGGCGGCGTGGAAATGCGCAAAGACCAGCTGCTCTCCCTGGGCAGGGGACTGGGCCTTGACGCAACGGCGCTGCAGCGGATCGCCAACACCATGGGCGATTATGCGGCGGGCCTGTTCAGCAGCGCGCAGTTCAACGCCCTGACCGCTCCGGCCCAGGAGCAGTTCGCCGCCGAAAACGCGCGCCAGAGCAAGGTGAACACAGCTCTGGAAGCCACGCTGAAGCCCGCCATCGCGCGGGCGCGAGCGCGCATGGAAAAGGAAAAATCCGCTTCCTCCCTGCAGGAACGCAAAGTGGAGCAGTCCAAAACGCATATTGAAAAGACCGTCCTGCAAAAAAGCCGCCGGCGTCTGGATATCGTTCTGCAGGAAGGGCAGAGCGGCCATGACGATGCGGCCGCCGAAACCGCCCACAGCGACGCCGTGGGGCAAAGGAGGGCGGAAGACAGGAGCGACGCCGTGAGCAGGGACAGGGATGCCGCGGACAAAACAACGCCGCGCGACAGGGGCAACAAGAGCGCTGCCGCCGCTCCCGCGGCGGAACGCGCGGGCATGCCGCTGACGGGAACCGGCGGCAAAAACGCCCTGTCCGGCCTGCGGAACGCGGATATCGTTTCCGCGCGGCTGTATCGCGACGCTCCGTCGGCGAACGGCGCGCAAGCGCCGCAAACCGGCCCGCAGGCGCCGTCCGCGCAGGCATGGCTCGCCGAGCGCCTGCTTGCGCAGCGCCAGCGC
The DNA here is from genome assembly GCA_031275465.1 of Desulfovibrio sp. Classification (GTDB taxonomy): domain Bacteria; phylum Desulfobacterota; class Desulfovibrionia; order Desulfovibrionales; family Desulfovibrionaceae; genus Desulfovibrio. The sequence goes on along the minus strand of JAISOT010000174.1, from coordinate 5,014 downwards.
CCCAGCGAAACGGCCCCGCCGGAACTGCATTTTGAAAAACGGCCGGGCTCCCGCCTGGGCGCCAGCGATGACGCGCGGCCCGCAGCGCGAACCACGGAAAAGCCCGAAACAGCGGCGGCCCGGCATACGGACGCCGCAGCCCGCGCGGCTGACGCGGCCCGCGCTGCAGCCGTGGAAATCGCGGCAGGCGACAGTGCCGGAACGCGCGCCGCTGTTTCCCGGCCCGTTGTCCCAACCGCGGCAAAGGCCGATGACGCGGCCAGCGGGCAGCTTGGCGCGGCCCGCGCCACAGCCGCCCAGCCGGCCGCCGCAATTGCCGAAAAACCTGAAAGCGCGACGGCCCGGCAGACGGACGCGGCCCGTTTCGCAGCCGCCCCGTCCGTGAACGCGACGCATTTTGTCGAAGCCGGAAGCGGCGGACAGCCCGCCGGCGACGACTCCGCCGGGCGGCGCGGAAACGGCAAAAGGCCCGCCGCGCCCGCGACGCCGCCGGAAGAACGGAACGCGCGGACGGTTTTTCCGCAGACGGCTTCCATCGCCGCAACCGCGCGGCCCGCAAGCGCAACGCGAACCGTTGAGGCCGGAGGCGACAGCCGGCCTGCGGACGACAAGCCCGACAATCAGCGCCGACCCGGCGGAACGCCCGCGGAAAGGCAAAACGTGACGCCCGCCTCCACAGGAGCCGGAACAAACGCGCAGCCAGCCGCCGCGCCGCACATCGCCGTGACGCCTACCCCGGTGTTTGAGACGCCCCTGACGCCCAAGAACGATTCCTCCGCCGCGTCCGGACATGCCGCCCGCCAGGTGGAAGAAAGCCTCTATTCGGCCCTGCGCGGCGAAGTCGCGGGAACGACGCGCCTGGACATACGGCTTCATCCGCAGGAACTGGGGGCCATTTCCGTCGCGCTGACCCTGCATAACGGCGAGGTGCGCGCCTGCATCCGCTCCGAGAAAGACGAAACGGCCGATCTGCTCTCCCGCCAGGCCGAAACCATACGCGCGAGCCTGGAACAGCAGGGCGTGAAGGTGGACAGGATTGAGGTGCAGCTTCACAACCCGTCGGACAGCGACGGCGGAGACGACGGCGGACATCGGCAAACTCCGGACCAGCGCGACGCCCGGCAGGAAAAAGATTCCCTCCGGGACGAATTCACCCTCCTGCACGCTCTGGCCAATATACGGAATTCGTTCATGAATGCTGAAAACGAAATTTTGGAACAGCCTGTGCATTATCACGGGCAGACGGCAAGATATGCCGACCGGGCATTGCATCTGGTGGCGTAAAACCGGGCCGTAACGGAGAACGACAATGTCAGCTACACAAGCGGTGCTTCAGGCCAACAACGAATTCAACGCCGCTCTGTCCCAGACGAAGGGGAGCGTGCTTGACAAGGACTCTTTCCTGCTTCTGCTGGTGACGCAGTTCAAGTATCAGGATCCTCTGGATCCCATGGATGACAAGGAATTTATAGCCCAGATGGCCCAATTCTCCAGCCTTGAGCAGCTCATGAACCTGAACACGGGCATGGAGGGGCTGACCGAGGCCACCAACAACCAGCAGATGATCAACGCCACGTCGTATATCGGCAAGCAGGTGACGGTGAGCGGCAGCAGCATCGGCAAGGTGACGGACGCCGCCACCGGCGCGGCCACGATCACCCGCTTCCGCTATGCCCCGCAGGATACCGTGGCCAGCGGCAGCATCGCCGTGTACGACCAGAGCAACAATATCGTCTACACCGAATCCGTGGGCTCCAAGAGCGCGGGCACCACCTACGAATTCATCTGGAACGGCACGAACAACGCCGGGCAGACGGTAGCCGACGGCGTGTACACCGTCGGCCTTTCCCTGCTCAATGCCAAGGGCGAGGCGGTGCTCTCCGATCAGGTGGTGGACGCCACCGTGACCGGCGTGGTGAACGACGGGGGCGTCGTGTACCTGGGCCTGGAAGGCGGGCAGTTGATGCCGCTCGCCAACGTGCGCCAGGTCGTGCTGCCCAATACCGTCGCCGCGGACGGCTCCTCTGATTCCGCCGGGGACGCGCTGAACGCTCTGCTCAACCAGTTGCAGAACGCCCAGAACAGCCAGAACGATCAAGGCGGCGAAAGCCAGCAGGCGGACGAGGCCGCGGGCGGCTCCGCCGACTCCGCCGGGGACGCGCAAAACGCCCAGAACAGCCAGAACGATCAGGGCGGCGAAAACCAGCAGGCGGACGAGGCCGCCTGACGGCGGCGCGACCGGCAATATAAACAAAACGTATCCAAAATAAACGGAGGGAACAACAATGACTCTTTCATCCAGCATGTGGACGGCCGTTTCCGGTCTGCTCGCCCACGGCGACAAAATGAACGTGGTGGGCAACAACATCGCCAACGTGAGCACCATCGGCTTCAAATCGCAACGCATGGACTTCAACGACTATCTGTACGTCGACCGGGGCTCCACCAGCGGCCCCACGCAGATAGGCGAGGGCGTGAGCATTTACGCCGTGCTCGGCGACTTTTCGCAGGGCGCCTTCGAATCCACCAATTCGGGCACGGACATCGCCATTGACGGCAACGGCTTCTTCGGCGTGCGCCAGCCCAACTCCAAGACCCTGTACTACACCAGGGCCGGCGATTTCTACTTCAACAAGGACAGGGAGCTGGTCAACCCCGAAGGATTCAACGTGCAGGGCCTGCGGGTGGACAACAAGAAGCAGATCGTCTTCTACACCGGCGCGGCCGTGCGGGCCACCCAGGATGAATCCCCCTGGGTGGGCCAGGGCACGCCCACGGACATCGTGCTGGACTCCTGGAACATCGTCCCCCAGCGCACCACCAACGTAAGCGTGAACAATCTGCTCATCAACGACGACACATACGACAAAACCGTCGATTACACCAACCCCATGTCCGCGCTCTTCAAGCTGTGGGACGCGGCGAACACGCAGAAGGTTCCGCCGGATCCGGCGCTGCCGGAGCAGGCCTACGCCGCGCAGTCCAGCGTCAAGGTCTACGACGAAAGCGGCGCTGAGCACGACCTCACGATATATTTCGACAAGGTCAACACCCCGGTGTACGACAACGCGACCCCGGCCAATCTGGTGTACGAGGTGCAGGGCCTGCCGGCCGGCTACCAGATGTACGAATACATGGTGACCATCCCCCCGTCCGAGGATCTGCGCAGCTACGGCGGCACGTACGATCCGGCGACAAACACCGTGATCGGCGGCACGGCCTTTTACGACCCATCGGGCGTCAACACGGCACAGAAGGCCGGCGTGCTGATGACCGGCGTGCTGATCTTCGACGGCGGCGGCAAACTTGTGAACCAGACGGCCTACACCTACGGCGCGCAGGGAGATTCCAAAACAACCTATACCACGACCGCCACCGGCACATCGGGCAATTCATTCTCAATAGTCAGCGACGCCCAACCGGCGGTGACGACAGGCCCGACAGCGACAAGCAACGGAACCGGTGTTCCCACAGTCACATTCAGCCCCGCGCCGCCTGTTTCAGGAGGAACCGTTACCGTTACGGTGAATCCCAACACGGGGACGGCGGGCAGCAGCATCACCACCACTGTGACAACAATACAGAACGCCACTGTAACGTCACTGGGCGGAGGCAATCCGCCGGCGGCCCCCGTGACCACCATGACCACAACACCCGCCACCCAGCCGGCCGTCAATGCCCAGATGGCGGGCGACCCCGACGACATGGCGATGTGGCAGCCGACGCGCTTTTCCAGCAACGGCCTGCCCGTGTTCACGGCCAACTTCACCGGCCAGCCGCTGGCCAACAGCGTGAGCGAAATGATGCAGGGCACCGGCGGCCCGCCGCCCTTCAGCCAGGCTCAGGAGTATATCGTGGAACTGGATTTCGGCCTGAGCAACGCCGGCGGAAGCTGGAACAACGTGGGAACTTCCCTGGCCAGCCTCGCGGTGGTTCCCGGCACCCCCTCCGTCACAACGGTTGACGTGGGAGGCATTTCTTATACTGTTGACAGCACTTCTCCTCCCGCGGCAGGTTCATACACCCCCGTCGCCACCAACACTCCGGGTAACTATGCGGACATTTATTATGACGGCACCAACGTCGTCATAGCGAGTTGGACTGAAGGCACTGGGGGCGCTATTACAAATCTCGTCTCATATTCCATCCCCGCCACTCAGGTGACGTCTACTGCACCTGCAATTTTGCCCTCCGTATCAAATCCACAGGCCAGCACCGCCCCGGCTTCTACCACTCTTGGCACAAAACCGAATATTCCTTACTCCACGAGTGTCGCCACTATGGAAAGAGCCGAGCGCGACGAGGACGCCACGGCCAACAACGGCACCGAGTTCATCAGCGACGCGCAGCAGGACGGCTACGCCTCCGGCGTGCTCAACGGCTACAACATAGACACCAACGGCGTGCTCTACGGCCGCTACTCCAACAACGTCACCCTGCCCCTGTGGCAGATGACCCTGTACGACTTCCGCAACCTGCAGGGCCTGCGGCGCGAGGGCGGCAACCTGTACTCCCAGACCATGGAGTCCGGCAACGCCCGCTGGTCCATACCCGGCAACGCGGGCTTCGGCTCCACCCAGGCCTACAACATAGAGCAGTCCAACGTGGACATGGCCCGCGAGTTCGTGCAGATGATCAGCACGCAACGCGGCTTCCAGGCCAACTCCAAATCCGTCAGCACGGTGGACACCATGCTGGAAACCGTCATCGGCATGAAGCGGTAAACGCGACGAAATTCCCTCCCCAAACAAGGCCCGACGGAAAAATTCCGGCGGGCCTTGTATTTTTCCGTCGCTCCTGGTTCTCATGAGCGTGGATTGAAACGAAGAAGCACCTTGAAACTGAATTCAGGCGCGGGTTACGCCGCCATATTGGGGCGCTTTGTCGTATCTCCACGGCCGGCAAGAAGCCCTTCAACAGATATGTCCTCATCAAGACAATCCCAATGTATCCCCCCCGGGCTTAATTCATAGCGGGCAAGCTCTTCTTTTCCCGCTTGCAACAGGCGGGGGAA
>JAISOT010000129.1 GCA_031275465.1 Desulfovibrio sp. | reverse complement strand
ATCTGGTCTACTCGCGCGGCAACGTGCACATGAGCACGCGCGGGGAAGCCATGGCCGACGCCGATCCCGGCGCGACCGTCGCGGTGCGCAATTTGCAGACAAAAAAACAGGTCTACGGGATTGTCAAGGACGGCAGCACCGTGGAGATACATTAACCTCGTGAGGAACTCCGCCATGAAAACCTGGACAGGCATTGCCATATTGGGCCTTGCGCTTCTGCTCTGCGCGGGATGCGGCGGCGGCAGCGCTCATCGGCGTCCCGCTCTGCAGCCGCCGATCACTCCGAACCAGGAGTATCGGCATGAAACCAGCACCAGGGACAACCCCGGTTCGCTCTTCGCGGCCAGCGAGGAAGATCCCCTTTTTTCCGACAGCCGGGCACGGCGCGTGGGCGATATTGTGGTGGTAAAGCTGGTGGAAAACACTAAAGCCCAGAACAAGGCGGAGACAACCGCCAACAAGGATTCAAGCACTGACTATTCGGTCGCCAATCTGTTCACCCAGTCCCGGGCCGGATTTCTGCCCTTCATACCGCTGGGACCGCGCGGCAATGTGAGCAGCACCGATTCGCTGGTGAAAACCGGGTCCGGCGACGATTTGAGCGCCACCGGCAAAACCAAGAGGGAGAACTACGTCACCACGTCCATGGCAGCGCGCGTTATCCGCGTGCTGCCCGGCAGTCTGCTGCAGATAGAAGGCGCGCGGGAAATACGCGTCAATGAGGAGACGGAGTACATGGTGGTGCGCGGCACCATACGCTCGCGGGATGTGGATGCGGACAACACCATACTCTCCAGCCAGATAGCCGATGCGAGCATTGAATACTACGGCCGCGGCGTGCTTGCGGACAAACAGAAGCCCGGCTGGTTCACGCGCCTGATGGACAATGTCTGGCCGTTCTGATTCAGGTTCCGGAAAACAAAATTTATTCAGGCGCGCGGGTTGCGCCGCGCGCCTGAATAACCGCGGGCGGACGGCTTGTTATTCCGTCACCCAGTCAACGGCTGAAGCCAGACGCTTCAGCGTATAGCGTCCGTTGTCCGCCTCCTGGGCCAGATCTTCAAAATTTCCCTCCAGGCGGTAGATGCGCCAGTCTCCGGCTGCCAGAGATCCTGCCTCCATTTCCCTGTTCACGTGGGCACGCGCCGTCTGCGGGCTGCAAAAGAGGGGAAATTCCTGCACTCCGGGATCCAGCACCACTTCGGCCCCGGCGGCGATATCCATGATATAATTGCCCGGCGCGAAAGCATAGAGAACGGGACAGTCCGCCGCGCTCAGAGACGCTTTCGGCGCAGGGGCTTTCCCGGCGCATGAGGCCAGCAGCAGGGCAGACAGAAACAGCGGCAGCAGGCGCATAATTTTTCCCCGTTTGTCGGAGGTTGCGATTAACGGAAGCGCCTTTCTCAACGGCGCGCCATGCTCATAAGACGCGCGATGCGCTCTTCCAGCGGCGGATGGGTGCTGAAAAGGCCGGCCATGCCGCCGGACAGAAAAAGCGGCGTGACGATGAACATCTGCTCTGTGCTCGGATTGCCCGCCCGCATGGGAATGCGCCCGGAATACTCCCCCAGCCGCGCGAGGGCGCCGGCCAGATCCTGCGGACGCCCGCAAAGCCCCGCGCCGGTATCGTCAGCCAGATATTCCCGCGAGCGGGAAATGGCCATCTGGATGAGGCCTGCCGCGATGGGGGCCAGAAGGGCCAGTGCCAGGGAGGCCAGCGGACTGGAGCCGCCCTCTTCATTCCTGCTGCCGCCAAAAATGGCCGTGAACTGAAAAATATTGGCCAGGGTCACTATGGCCGAGCCCATCACGCCGGCTATCGTCTGGATGAGAATGTCGCGGTTGACAATGTGCCCGATTTCGTGCGCGATGACGCCGCGCAGCTGCTCGGGCGTCAGCAGGCGCAAAATGCCTTCTGTCGCGGCGACCACGGCGTGCTGCGGGTCACGTCCGGTGGCAAAGGCGTTGGGGGCATCCTCCGGGACAATGCAGACGCGCGGTTTGGGAATGCCCGCCCTGGCGGACAGTTCTTCCACAATGCGGTGCAGATAGGGCGCTTCTTCCGGAGCGGCCTCGCGCGCGCGATACATGGAGAGCACTATCTTGTCCGAATACCAGTAGCTGCCCACATTCATCAGCAGCGCGAGCCCGAAGGCGACAATGACGCCGTAGCGCCCGCCCAGCGCGCCTCCCAGAAAAATAATGATGCCCGAAAGCAGGGCCAGCAGGAACATGGTTTTTATCTGGCTTGTCATGGCATTGCTCCAACGTATATTTTTTTGCGGAAACAATCGGATATTGCAAAGGACTGGAATGAAATATAGCAGTTCGGGCGTCGCCTGTCCATAATGCGGCGTCAAGGGCTGTCCTGCCTTTTCCGTAATTCCTCCAAAACCATAGCGGCGACGGCAGGGTTGAAAAGCAGGAAAAAATGCGGCACCGGCGGCGTCAGGCGCAGTGTCCAGCCGGAGGGAGGCAGGAGACGGGCAGCGGGCAGCACGGCTTCATCCACGGGGCTGACCAGGCTGACGCAGGGAAGTCCCTCAAGGGGCGCGGCCTTCCGCAGAGCGGCCACCAGCGAGCCGTCGGGCCTGATGCTCCGGGCCAGGGAACCAGGGGCGAAGATCGCCATCTTGCTGCCGCCATGCGGCGTGCCGAGGGTGATGACCCCCCGCGTCCCGGCCGGTCGGCCGCCATTTTCAGCCAACCAGCGCCGTACGAGCAGCCCGCCGAGGCTGTGGCAGAGAAAAACGGGGCTTCGGCCGCCCGAAGCGGCTGTCACCCGCCGCGCATGGTCGTCCAGATCCCCCAGAATCTTCTTCAGAGGCGTGAACAGGCTGGAATAGCAGAAGGTGGAAAAGGGATAACCGGCCTTTTTCACCGCCCGGCCCAAAAACAGCCAGGCCGAAGCGTTATTGAGCAGTCCGTGCACCAGAATAACCGGCGGCAGGTCCGTTTCCTGTTTTTGGGGACCGCGGCGCAGAACCGGGCCGAAGGGGGTCAGGCCGAGGCAGAGCAAATGGCTGGCTGCGGTCAGCGCATAATGGCGCAGGCAGGCCGGCAGGACCGGACGGGGAGCGGGAATGCTCTCCTCCGGGGTATTCAGGGTTTCATACCAGAAAATAATGGTGGCGCAGAGGGAAATGAGCAGACAGATTCCGAAAAACAACAGCGGGACAAAGGCCGCGGCGGTCATTCAACCTCCTTTTCCGGAAATATCCGCGGGGCGTTGCAGGCGGATTCCCGGGCAACTGAAAAATCAAAATGGAAACGTCGGGTGGAAATGCGGTAAAGGACATCTCTCACAAGAGCGCAGTTTTTTTGTGGAGAAAATCCTCAAAATTTTCCAAAAGCGCCCGTAATGCCTTGCCCCTGTGACTGACAGCGTTTTTTTCCTCCCTGGAAAGATCCGCCGCAGTTTTGCCGAGCGCCGGATCAAAAAAGACCGGGTCATAGCCAAAACCGTTGGCGCCGCGCGGAACCGGGAGCAGCCTTCCCTGCCACTCGCCGCGCACAAGCATTTCCCGCCCGTCAGGGAGCACGGCGGCCATGCAGCAGACAAAACGGCAGGCCCGCCTGCTTTCCGGCACGGCGGACATGGCCTGGAGTAATTTGCGGATGTTGCGCGCGTCGCGGGTTTCGCCGGGCAGGGGCGGCAACTCGTCGGCATAACGGGCGGAATGGACGCCAGGCGCGCCGCCAAGGGCGTCCACCGCCAGGCCGGAGTCGTCCGCCAGACTTGCCAGGCCGGTTTTTACGGCCGCATGGCGGGCTTTGGCGAGGGCATTGTCCTCAAAGGTAAGACCTTTTTCCTCAATTTCGCCTGTTTCCGGAAAAGCGGCCAGACCGAGGACTTCCATCCCCCGCCCGTCCAGCAGGGTGGAGAGTTCCGCCACTTTTCCGGCATTGCCCGTGGCGAGAAGCACGCGTTGCCGCCTCATGAACACGCCCTCATTCCAACTGGTTTTGCCGGCCTCTCACAGGCCTCCCAAAACATAACCTTTTATGGTCAGAATGACCACTTGTTTCGGCAGCATCTTGCCGGATCGCTTCAGGGCGTCTTTTACGGCCTGCTCAAGGCCGCCGCAGCAGGGAACCTCCATGCGGACCACGGTCACGGAACTGATGGCGTTGCCGGCGAGAATTTCCGTCAATTTTTCGCTGTAGTCCACGCCGTCCAGTTTGGGGCAGCCGACAAGGGTGATTCTGTTGCGCATGAAGGCATTGTGGAAATTGCCGCAGGCGTAGGCGCTGCAATCGGCGGCTATGAGCAGGTTGGCGTTGGCGAAATACGGCGCGTTGACCGGCACCAGCTTTATCTGCACGGGCCACTGGTTCAAATGGCCGGACATGTCCTGCTCCCTTGCCGGCGATGACGCCTGCCGCCGGGCAGGACTTTTCGCTCTGAAATTGGGGAGCTTTTTCTTGTGTTCCCTTGATTCCATGTTTTTTTTGGCGGCAGCCTCGTCATAGGGAGCCGCCTCACGCTCCTCAAAGGTGATGGCGGCTGTCGGGCAGGATGGCAGGCAATTGCCGATGCCGTCGCAATAATCTTCCTTCAGCAGTCTGGCCTTGCCTTCCACAATCCCTATGGCGCCTCCGTAGCACACGCTGACGCACAGACCACATCCGATACACTGTTCCTCGTTGATGTGAATAACTTTGCGTATCATCTTTTGCTCCAGTAATGCCCGGTTCCGTTTTTACGCCTCGCTGCCAGAATGTTCCACAACCGGGACAGGATGTCTACAAAAAAATATAAAGATTACACAGAGTTTTTGGGCTGTTTGACGCAGAGATCCTCATCGGCGGCCGGGCCCCGGCAACACGAGCGTGGCGGCCAGAATGCCGCCGATGACCAGAAATCCTCCGGCAAGTTGCGCCGGGACAACGCGTTCGCCCAGCAGCAAAACAGACTCAGCGGCCGCGAAAACGGGAAGGGTGTAATACACGATGCCGGCGCGTACAGGGCCGATATTGTCCACCGCCGCGACCCAGCACTGAAAAGCCAGCAGCGAGCAGCCCAGGCCCGCGTACAGAACGCCCCCGGCAAGAAGCGGGGATATTCGCGGCAGGGGCAGAAACAGCGCCTCGGCCGTTGTAAAGGGCAGCGAAACAGCAAGGCCGAGGCAAAAAGTCGCCGCGTTATAGGAGACGGTGGAAACCTCCGGCGGCCTGCTGCGGGTAAAAAGCGAATACATGCCAAAACAGGCTGCCCCGCCGATAGCCCAAAAATCCCCGCTGTTGAAAACCAGTCCCGAAAGACGCTGCCAATCCCCCCTGCTGACCAGAATAACTACTCCGACAAGCACCAGCCCAAGCCCCGCAAGGCGGCGGCGGGTGACGGGCTCGCCGTACAGCACGCGGGAGAGCAGCAATATCATCACCGGCGCCGTGGGCACCAACAGAGCCATGTTCAGGCTTTCCGTACTCTGGCCGGCCTTGTATATCAGGGTATTCATCAAGGTGACGCCCAGAATGCCCATGAGCAGAAGATAGCGCCAGTGTCGGCGCAGAACGGGCCAGTCCCGCCTGAGATGGCTTACGGCGAAAGGCAGCAGGACGAAAAGGGCCACAAACCAGCGCCAGAAATTGAACTGCCAGGGGGGAATCAGCGGAGCCAGAGCCCTGGCCGCCACAAAATTGCCGGACCAGATAACGACGGCAAGCAAAGCGCAAATGTATCCTGATACGGTTCTGGACATGACTGTTGTTCGGCTCATTCGCCCGAATTTGTATGCTGCCCGGCAGGCAAAGGGAACTTTCCCGAACACGGGGAACCAGTCTATGCCATGTGGAGTGGGGTTGCAAATATCATTCATACGGAGGTTGTTGCACGGTAAGGTTGGATGAATGTCATTGCTGTCCGGCTAAGGAGTAAGAAAAAAATCCAAAATCCCAATGAGATGTGGTACCCGGAAAGTGGCAAGCGCCACGAATTTTTGACCAACCACTTCCGGCTTTCGGCTAAAACCATCGCCGACATTTACAAAGAGCACTGGAAAATCGAACTTTTCTTCAAGGGAATCAAACAAAATCTTCGCATCAAAAGCTTTGTCGGCAACTCGGAAAACGCTGTTCTGATCCAGATCTACACGGCCCTGACGATCTATCCGCTCCTCGCGTACCAAAAATTCCTCAGCCGCCTCGAACTATCCGTGCGGCAATTTTTCCAGCTCATCCAACTCAACCTGCTCGGCACGGCCTCCCTGGAAGAGCTTTTGAGTCCACGACGACGAAAAACAGATAACTCTCGTTATCTCAGCTTGTTAGACTTGGCGGCTTAGCCGGACAGCAATGGATGAATGTATTGATCTGATTATGAGCACTTGATATATTACTTCCGGGATGGGTTTTTGCCCTCCCCAAGCCCGTTGCTTGAAAAAAACCGAACGATCGTTTCCAATGCTCTGCTCTTATCAAGGGGGTGACCGTGGAAGTCTGCATTGCCACCATGCACGGCAGGGATATTATGCTCAGCCTCCGGAACGGCCTTGTGCTGCTTGACGGCGAAGCCATGCCCGTCAAGCATGTGACCGAGGAAGAACTGGCAAGATTTCGCGCCGAGGTGGAAGCCATACCCAGAATCGGGGATGCGCAAGGTTTGCGGGCGCTCATCAACGCCAAGCGCGCCGCCTTCATCGTCAGTCTGCTGGGCCGCGCCGTGGGCGATGACTGCATCTCGGCATTGACGCATATCCTTGACCATGTGCACTATGACGTGCAGGAATACCTGAATTCCTGACGCTCTGCGGCGCAGGAAACGCCCGCGCATGGGGGAAACCCAATCTTTTCTTGACCGAAGCGCTCCTGTGGGCATATAGTTTTTTCCTGCCGGGCCCATAGCTCAATTGGCAGAGCTTCCGGCTCATAACCGGCTGGTTCCAGGTTCAAGTCCTGGTGGGCCCACCACCCCAAATGCCGTTTGCTCACTCCCGCGTCCCGCCGGCCGCGCTTTTTTTCAGCGCGTCAATCCTCTCAATGGCCTTTTCATACTCAAAAACAGTGATGCGGCCCTCTATCTCCTCAACGCCCTTCCGCAGCGTTTCGGGCAGCCGCAGTGCCGCATATTTTTGCAGCAGCCTGTTTATGGCCTGCACATCCATGGCGGCAAGAGCCTGGCGCAACGCGTCAAGCTCCATATCGTCAAGGCTTCCGGCGTCAGTGATTGCATCCGCCGAATCGTGGATGCGACCGTTGTCCGGAAGAACGCCGAGGATGTCGGCGATAAGCCGGCGCAGGTTGTTGTCCAGTTTTTCGATGTTTTCGCGCAGGAAGGAAAAATCCGCAACTTCGGCGGCGTCCTCCATATCCGCCGCAAGGCGCGCCGCGGCGGCCGCTCCGATAGTGCGGCAGCATGATTTCAGGGAATGGGCGACGAGCGTGCATTCGGCGGCGTCTTCTTTCAGCGCGGCCTTTTTCAGACGTGTCAGCAGAGCGCTGCCGTCACGGCAGAATTCTTTGAGAATATCAATATAGGCCGACAGGTTGCCGCAGACGTTTGCAAGGCCGTCCGCGCAATTGACGCCGTTGATGCGTATGCCGCCGCTTTGTTGCGAAGGCGGCAGACAGCCGTCCTTCAGCTTTTCTTTGGGAATCCATTTTTTCAGGACAGCCGAAAGCTTGTGCATTTCTATGGGTTTGGACAAAAAGTCGTCAAAACCCTTTTGCAGGAACATGGCGTTCTGCCCCACAAGAGCGTTGGCCGTCAGGGCCACAATGACGACGCCGCGGCAGTTTTCATTCTGCTCCGCCATGTTTCTTACAATCTGCGTTGCCTCAATGCCGTCCATCACCGGCATCATGTGATCCATAAAAACAATGTCATAATGTTTGGCCATGATGGCGTTGACCGCCTCCTTGCCGTTGACGCAGGTATCCGGCACAACGCCGAAGTGCGCGATGAGTTCGCGGGCCACCAGCAAATTGGTGTGCATGTCGTCCACAACAAGAATGTTCGCCTTTGGAATGGTAAAAGTAATGTCGCCGTTGGGCGCGCGGTATTCCGTTTTTCTGTCCCGGCGCAGCAAATTGGCTATGTTGACGCAGGTAACGGGCTGCAGAAGTATTTCCGCCTCCTCAACTTCCGGAACTTCGTTCAGTTTTGTGATCAGCACGAGGCGGGTGCGGCACGCCCCCTCCCTGCGCGCGTCAAAGCGCCAGGCATGCGTCACGGGGAGAAAGGCAAAATCGTATTCATCCAGCTCCAGAGCGGTCACGAAATCGTGCAGATTGGGCGCGATATAGGGCTTGGGAATGCCCAGATCCTTGATGGCCCGGAGCAGGGAAACCATTTCAAGGGGATTGTCGTGGTACATGAGCATCCGGGGCGCATGCCCCGGATCAATGGCGGCCAGCGGCGCCGAGTCGCTGAAACGCTGCCACAGCCGCACGGTAAACAGAGACCCCTTCTGGTAGGTGCTCTGCACGCTGATGGTGCCGCCCATCATGTCGCAGAGGATTCGCGTGATGGCGAGGCCAAGCCCCGTTCCCTCAATGTCGGCATGCTGCCTGACGTTGCTGCGGACAAAGTCTTCAAAGATGACGCCCTGATCCTCGTTTTTTATGCCGATGCCCGTGTCCTTGACCTGGAAGCACAACTCCACCGCTTCGTCGAGGCGGCTCTTGAGTTCCACGGAAAAACGTATGAACCCTTTTTGCGTGTACTTGAAGGCGTTGGTGAGCAGATTGAGCAGTATCTGCCGCACCCTGGCCTCATCGCCGGTGAGCACGGCGGGGATGGCGGGGTTGACGTGCGCCGTGAAGGTCAGCTGCGGCTTGCTCATAAGTCGCACGCGCGACATGTTGAGAATGTCGTTGATCATGCTTGCGAAATCGTAAGGCCTGACGTCAAGCTCAAGGGAACCTGACTCGATTTTGGAAAAATCCAGAATGTCGTTGATAAGGGCCAGAAGGGCGTTGCCGGAATGGGAAATGATGTAGGAAAAGGAACGTATCTCCGCGGAAATATTTTTTCGGGAAATGAGTTCCGCGCTCCCCAGAATGGCGTTGAGCGGCGTACGTATCTCATGGCTCATGCGGGCGAGAAAAAGAGATTTTGACTTGTTCTGCAAATCCGCGCTGAGTTTCTGCGCGCTCAGGCGCAGGACAAGCCAGGCGCAGGCGATGTACATCAACAGGCCGATGGCGGCGACAATAAGGGCAGCCTCGCGTATTGAGCCGGAATACATGTTTTCGGGAATGCAGACACCCAAGGTACAGCCGTTGAACAGACGGGCGAAAAAGGCGACGGATTTCACGCCGTCCGGGGAGACGACGGAAAGGAGGGGCAGGTTTTCTTCTCCCGCGCGTCCTCCGGCGGAGAGGGGGGAAGGAGGCGTGAGCCGCTCTGCCGGGGGCGGGCTGGATTTGCCGACCTCGCGATAGGGCCAGCCGAGATATTTGGGGTCAGGATAGACCAGAATCGCGTTACCCGGGGACAAGAGCACGCCGTGACCGCCCTTGTTCGCATAGATCCCCCGGACAAAGTCCGTCAGGAAAGTCATGGGGACATCGCAGGCGGCCACGCCGCAGAATTTTCCCTGGGAATTGTACAGGGACCTGGAAAGAGTCAGAACGAGCTTTTTTGTCGTTCTTTCGATGTACGGCCCCGTGGTCACGATGCTGTCCGGATTGTCCACGGCGTTGGCATACCAGGCCCGTTGCTCCTGCATGTACATGTTTTTCTGCCGCGCGTCGCCGGGGAGAATGATTTCATCATACAGCTGCATGTAAATTGTCATCGCCATGGCGTCCTGGCTCTCCGGCGTCCCGTTGTGCACGGCATTGATATGGTCAATGTACGCCTTGAGATCCGCCGGCGAAGCGGCATTTTTGATCCTGCCCTGCAGCGTCGAGGTTATGATTGAAAAATCCTTTGTCAGATTTTTTGTCATCTGGGCAAAAGTAAGATTTGTTGCGCGTATAACTTCTTTGATATTGTCCGACAACTGTGTATTTATATTATTAGTTACAGAAAAATAAAGACTTGCTGTTAAAAAAATTACTATTACGAGAAGGAACAGCAGCTTTTCAATATTGTGCAAAACAAGCTTGGTGTTCATGGCAATAATTCCATGCCCGCGTCCGTAGCCTGCCGGCGATACCGATCAGCGGCATTGACAAAAATGGTCGTCAGGCGCGGTTCGAACTGTATGCCGTCAAGCTCTTTTATGGCGCCCAAGGCCTCCTGATGCGGGATGGGGCTTTTGTACGTGCGCTCCGACACAAGGGCGTCGTACACGTCGACAAAAGCCATGAGGCGGCCGCTCAGGGGAATGTCCGCGCCGGCAATGCCGTGGGGATAGCCGGTGCCGTCCCATTTTTCGTGATGGCTGACGGCGATGGTTCTGGCCTGCTCCAGAAAAAAGCTGTTCTTGATTTCCTCCTGCAGCCTGGCAATAATTTTTTCGCCTATCACCGTATGTTTTTTTATTATTTCAAATTCGTCCGCGGTCAGAGTCCCCGGTTTCCGCAATATGGCGTCGGGAATGCCGATTTTGCCCACATCGTGCAGCTGCGAGGATTGCAGCAGGAGCGGGATGTCCCAGGACTCCATCTCCTGGTCGTAAAGGCCGCATCCCTGAACGGCCTCAATGAAAACTTCCAGAAGTTTGACGGTGCGCGCGGTGTGGCTGCCTGTGATGTCATCCCGGAACTCCACCATATCGCCCACGGTACGCAAGATAGCTTTTTGCAAATCAGAGATGTCCGCGGTCTTTTGCTCGACGAGCATATGCAGATTGGTATTCAAATTCAGCAGCTCTGTTTTCTGCCTCTCCATTTGCAGATGCAGCGCCACCCGCTTTTTCAGCAACGGCGGCGCAAAGGGTTTGCCGAGATAATCCACGGCCCCCAGGGAGAGCCCGTGCAATTCGTTTTCCACATCCGTTTTGGCAGTCAGAAAGATGACGGGGATGTCTCTTGTGGCGGAATTCTGTTTGAGAAGGTCAATCACCTCATAGCCGTCCTGTTCCGGCATCAGGACGTCCAGAAGGATCAGGTTCGGGCGGATGGGGCTCTCGTTGAGCAGATGGAACAACTTTTGCCCGCTCGGCAGGGTGATGATGTCGTATTCGTCCATCAGGGCCACTCTGGCCGCCTTGAGAATCACGGGGCTGTCATCCACGACGGCGATTATGCTGCGTTTGCCCATATCCGGCTCCATTTCGGCAGGAAGAAAATATGACGTTCCAAACCGGAAACGTACCCACGTTCAAGAATCAGCCACACGGATCATTTTTTGTTTTTTTGCCCTTTCTGCGCCGCTGTGCCGCGTGACGGCGCTTCCTGCGCGCGCAGGATCGCCCGGGCATTCGGTTCGCCGTTTTGGGCGGCCAGCCTGTACCAGCGATTGGCCTCGCTCAGGTTGCGCGCCACGCCAGTTCCCTGCTCATACATGAGCCCAAGGCTGTACTGGGCAGCCGGCTCGTTCTGCTCGGCGGCCCTGCGGTAATATTCAACGGCCTTGTTGTAATCCTGAGGTACGCCGCGGCCCTGCTCATACATGAAGCCGAGATTGTACTGGGCTTCGGCGGAACCGCGTTCCGCGGCGCGGGAATACCATTGCACGGCTTTGGCGGCGTCCTGCGCATAACCGCGCCCTTCAGCGTACATGTAGGCCAGATTGTTCTGCGCCTTGACATGATCCTGATCAGCGGCCCTGCTGAACCAGTGGGCGGCTTTGGTGTCGCTCTGGTTTTCTCCCTTGGCGTTCAGATAGATCCAGCCCAGGGAATACTGGGCCTGGGCAAGTCCTTGGTTGGCGGCCCGGCTGTACCAGTCCATGGCCGCATTTTCATTCTTCGGCACACCGCGGCCGTAAGCGCAAAGATAGCCGAGGCTGTATTGGGCCAGAGCATGCCCCTGCTCGGCGGCCTTGGACAGCCAGCGCGCCGCCTCCTTGTAATTGCGGCGCACGCCCGTGCCCGAGGCCAGGGCAGCGCCGAAGGCGTACTGGGCGCTTGTGTCGCCCTTTTCCGCGGCCTGGCTGAAAAGCCGGACAGCGCGCGCCTTGTCCTGCTTGACCCCCTTGCCTTCCAAAAACAGTATGCCCTGCACGTACAGCGCTTCGGCGTTGCCGGCGGCGGCGGCCGTATTGAGCAGGGCGGCGGCTCTGGCGTAGTCCTGCCTGTCAAACGCCTCTTGGGCTTCGCGCAAGGGTTCCTCACCGGCGGCAAAACAGGGACGCGCGGAAAGACACAAGAGGAGAAGAACCGGGCACAAACGCTTGATTGCAAGCAAAAAACACAACATTATTATCCGCTTCATACCGGTTTCACAATTGCGCAAGTGTTTTGATCCAATACCGATTTGCGCCGCTCCGCACAGTCATGGCGTATTTGGCGCAATAACGGCGGCGCGCGGCCTGCACGGAATCACCTTTCCACCAAAGCAGAGGATTGTCAAAGACGCGCCCGGCCGCCCGGGCTGCCTCCTCTGGCGTGGGATACCATATACCGGCCTCCGCGAGACTGTCGAGCATGACTTCGCTTTCCCGCGTAAAATGCCAGGATGGACGCGACCAGTATGACACCACGGGAACATTGGCTGCCAGGGCTTCCAGCATGGTGGTGCCCGGGTGGTCAAGGACAAGCAGGCGGCAGGAAAGCATCCGTCCGGCAAGATCGCCCGCGCACAGACGCACTTGCGGGAATTGCGGCAAAAGCCAGTCCGCGTCTCTGAGGGTGCCCGGCACGGGGAAATAGGGACGGTACAGGCTGCGCGCGCGCAAATCATCGCGCAGGGCCGAAAAAAATCGCGCTTTGGCCTGACGGTACTCCAACACCTGCAGGGGGGTCGGCCAGGCGTCCAGCCTGTAGGGGAAAAGCGGCATTTCCGTGCCCACAAAGAGGATGTCTTTCCCCTCGCCGCGATGTTTTTCGGCGATGCGGACAAGCTGCGGATAGGGCAGGGGAATAAAATTGCCGCGCAGGCCGCCGTGTTCCCGCCAGCCCCAGGTAATAAAAGCGTGCTGGCGGTATTCCACGGCGGGCGCCAGGCAGCCTGTGAGCATCTGCCCGTAACCGGCGCCGTGTTGCGCGTACATGAGGCGGTGCCCGCGTCCGCGCCAGACGGCCAGCCTTTGGAGATATTTTTCGTCTTCATAGGACTGGATGCTGGCAACGCGCAGACGGGGGGCGCTGGTCACGCTTAACTTCGCCGGATGCTTAAGTTCCTGCAGGCTGCGCGGCAGCGCCGCAAGAAAAACGGGCAGAGCGGGCAAGGGCAGGCCGCATTGCTGCCCTACCCCTGCAAAAACGGCGCAAAGAGGGAAAGAATGGTCCTCACCCTTGCTTTTGTGCAACAGCGCCAGTGAAAAACGCAGGCTTTGGAGCAGGCTCATCCCTTTGAGAGGCGGGCAGGGCAACCCCAGGGCAAGACGGCGCGCGCCTCGCCGCAGGCATTCTTTCATCCCCGGAGAGCCTCTGCCAAGCCCATGCCGCTCGCTGACGGGGGACAGAATTTCCTTTTGCCATGCTTCGGGCCATGCGGCCTCCAGCAGGCGGGAAAGAAGCCAGTGATTGAAGGTCGCGCCCAACGCGCCGCACAGAGTGAAATCGTGTCCCGTGGCGAAGCTGAAGGTACACTCCGGCGGCAGCAGCGGCACGCGCAGAGGCATTTCGCCCCAGACATCAATCATGGCAACGGCGCGGGCCCAGCGCTCGACGAGTTGCCGGGCCACATCCACCCCCCAGGGCGCAAGCAGCGTTTCCCAATAGACCAAGGGCAGGCGGTTGGCCGGACAAAGAGCCTCGGCCAGGGCGGGCAGCGCCCCGACATACGTGGCCAGAGCCTGTTTTGCGCACAATTCCAAACGGGCCGGATCGCGCAAGGGTTCCGGCGCGAAAGCGAAACGACTTTCCCAGTCGGGGAAAAGCTCCTCCCTGCCGGCAAAACACCAAGGCCCGGCCGCGAGACAATCCTGAGGGATCGCGCCTTCGGGCATGGCCCCCAACACCAAAATTTTTTCCATGCTCTTACGGCTTGTCGAGATCAGCCCAGACAAGCACCGTGTCTTCCGGCAAATCGCGCCGGGCGCGCATGGCGAGCACCTCGTCGTAATCGCGCGGGGAAATGCCGTGGGCCGGGCGCTTCCACGTCAGATCCTGCGGGGTGAGTTTCTGCCCAGCCCTGAGATCCCGCGCCGTCACCAGGGAACGGCGGGCGTTGGCTCTGGCGGGCTCTTCTTCCGGCAGTGCGCGCAGGCTGAATTCGCCGATGGAGGCCAGCCTCAGCTTGAGACGCCGCAAAAAACGCCGCAAATCGTCCTTGTCCATCGCGTGATAGTGATCATTGCCCGGCAGGGTTTTGTCGTGGGTGAAATGCTTTTCCAGCACGCGCGCGCCCAGCAGCACGGCGGTTTCCAGAATATGCATGTCTCCGGGCAGGGTATGGTCGGAGTAGCCGATGACATATTCAGGGA
>JAISOT010000097.1 GCA_031275465.1 Desulfovibrio sp. | reverse complement strand
GTGAAAAAGGGCGGCGCGCCGCTCTCCGACAAGGCGAAACGGCAGCAGGCGCGGCAGCCGGAAGCGATGGGCGCGATGGCGGCGGCGTTCGCCAAACTCAGGCGCTGAGCGAAGGGCGTCGAATCCAAAAAAGCGGATGGTCACGGCGTGCAAATCGTGGCTGTCCGCCCAGCCGCTTTCCCATCCACACGACCGGCATGAAAAACGCCGCTGCTGAGCTTTCTGTTCACATTCCGATGCGGCGGTTCGCCAAATTGCCGCTTGTATTCTCTGTTGAACTGCGAACCGCTCTCATAGCCGACCGCGAGCGCGGCCGTGCCGGCATCCTTTCCTTCAAGAAGCATAAGACGTTCGGCTTCATAAAGGCGCAGTCTTTTTTGGAATTGCAAAGGGCTGAGCGTCGTCACTTGCCGAAAATGACGATGAAATGTCGAGGGCGACATGCTGATCCGTTGAGCAAGGTCGTCAACGCGCAGAGGTTCCGCATAATTTTCTCTCAGCCAGTTGACGGCCTGGGCAATCTGATTGACCTGGGTGCCGCTGGTACCGACCATGCGCAGACAATCACCGTAAGAACCGGCGAGCAGGTGAAAATGGATCTCGCGGAGGATCATCGGCGCAAGCACCGGGACCTTGGAAGGCGCATCCAGAATATCCAGGAGGCGCGAAAAGGCGTCCAGCACTTCAGGAGGCGTTTCGCAAACGACCACCGCGCCGGAGGATTTCTTGCGCTCTCCGGTTACCGGCGGCATTTCGGCCAGAAGCTGGGTGATGGTGTACCTGTTCAACTTCATTGACAACGACAGAAAGGGCGCTTGCGCGGATGCCTCGGTAATGTGATACACCCCCGGCAGATCCACGCCGACCACCATGCAGTGCCGCTCTCCGTAGCGGTATTCTTCATTGCCGATCATGGCGCGTTTGAACCCTTGCACGATGAGCGCGACCATTGGTTGATAAAAACAGCTTTCGGCCTGGCTGATTTCGTCATGGCGCGTCAGCGTCAGCCCTTCGACCGGAGTTGCGATTCTGGCTTGCCGGGGCAGCCGTTTGAGCATTTTTTCCTTGAGGAGCGCGTTGATCCGCTCCGCATCCGTTTTTTCCCGCATCCGTCGCCTCCGTCATTTTGGGCAAACAGCCATACCGCCCATATCCTCTCATACCCCATTGCCGCGCCGCTTTTTGACACATAGCGGATTTCCCGCCGCCTGTCCAAGAGAATGACAGGATCAGGCAAAAATTTGTGAGAATTGTATATGGAACAGCTCCGCTCCAGCAAGTACAGTGCATGAACCAAACGGACGAATCCATCGAAGTCAGAACCATATGAGGAGTTGGAAATGGGGATACACAGCCTGAAAAGCCGCCGCTCATTCATGCCGGCCCTGTTGATACTTTTGACCCTGATGACAGGCAACGCCTTTGCCGTCCAATCGGACAGTCAGACCGTTATCATACGCCGGGGATCCATCCCGTCAGCACAAGGCTCCAACCAGTATTACACGGGTTCGGTGCGCATCGATCAGCCTTTCGCGGCCAAGCAACCCGCGCGGATGGCTGGCGAGCAAGTGACCTTTGAGCCGGGAGCACGCTCCGCATGGCACGATAACCCTATGGGGCAGAAAATAATCATCCTCTCCGGCAAAGCGATGTTTCAGGAAGAAAACGGCCCCGTCGAGACGGCGCTGGCCGGGGATGTCATCTGGTTTCCACCCAGGGTCAACCACTGGTACGGAGCCGCACCCGACACTGCCATGACCAGCATGACCCTCGCCGAAGCCGTAAACGGTAAAAATGTGAACTGGCGCAAAGCGGTAACCGATGAGCAATACACCGCCGCCGCCAATAAAAAATCCCAACATCTGGTGATCACCAAGTCCGGTTCCCTGCCTTCGGGCAAAGGCAGTCCCGACTACTTCACCGGCAGCGTTCGCACAGACCGTCTCTACAGCCCGAATGAAAGCCCTCGGCCTTACGGTTCTCTGGTTACGTTCGAGCCTTGCGCCAGAACCGACTGGCACAGCCACCCCATGGGCCAGACATTGATCGTCACCGCCGGGCGCGGGTTTGTGCAGGAAGTGGGAGGCCCATTGCATGAACTCAACCAGGGTGACATCGCCTGGACTCCGCCTGATGTGGTTCATTGGCATGGAGCCTCCCCCGAAAAGGCCATGTCGCACATCGCGCTGTCAGAACCCGCTGAAGGCAAGGCCGTAACCTGGGGCGCAAAGGTGACCGATGCCGAATACGGCGCGTCCAATCCTGATGAAATGCCTCTTCGCCTGCAAAAGATCTCCCTCATCGCGGCCTTCACGGCCAACGGCGATATCCCTCGCCTGAAAGAGGTGCTTGTGGAGGGTCTTGAAGCCGGCCTTACGGTCAACGAAATAAAGGAAGTTCTGATTCATACTTACGCCTATGCGGGTTTCCCCCGTTCGCTGAACGGCATCCTGGCCTTCAACGATGTCATGGACGAACGCGAAAAACAGAGCATCAAGGATGTATACGGGCCGGAAGCCAGCCCTGTGGCGTCCGATAAAAGCAAGTTCCAGCAAGGGTCCGACAACTTGGCGGCCCTCCGCAAAACCGTTGGTATTCCTCCGACCGCGCGGTATGCGGAATTCGCCCCGACTATCGAGGTTTTCCTCAAAGAGCATCTCTTCGCGGATATCTTCAACCGTGACGTCCTCGACTACCTCAGCCGGGAAACGGCCACTGTCGGCGTACTCAGCAACCTTCCGGGGGTAAACGCCCAACTCCGTTCGCATACCGGGCATGCCATGACCCAGGGCGCGACTGAAGCGCAGATGCGGCACCTTTTCACGGTCTTGGGAACGTATTTGGGCAAAGAACGTGGAGACAATGCCCTTGCCGTGCTGGAAGAAGTCATCGCCAGCAGAAAAAAGTAACTTGTAAACCAACCTCTTATAGGAGATGGAATTATGAAAAATCTTAGAAAAATAGCGGCATCACTGCTTCTGGCCGCGTTGGTCATACCGGTGGGAGTTTCTTGGGCGGCCAAAGTGGATCCCCTGATCATTCAGGAACAGGGCAGCTTCGCGGTGGGCGGCAAGGTAATCAGGACCCCGGGCACGTTCAACCCGAACAAGCCGTTTGAACCGGCAGGACAAACGCTGCACGGCGATCATGCCTATGTCTCTTACCAGAAACCCGTGAACGCCAGAAAATATCCACTCACGTTCCTGCATGGAGCCGGACAGTTTTCCAAGACCTGGGAGAGCACCCCGGATGGCCGCGAGGGATTCCAGACCATCTTCCTGCGCCGCAATTTCAGCGTTTACCTTCTCGATCAGCCCCGGCGAGGCGATGCCGGGCGCAGTACGATTGCCATGAACGTCGAACCGATTACTGACGAACAGATGTGGTTCCAACAGTTCCGCCTCGGCATCTGGCCCGATTTTTATCCCGGCGTGCAGTTCCCGAAGGATGAGGAGTCGTTGAACCAGTATTACCGGCAGATGACGCCCAACACCGGCCCGTTTGACATGGGCGTGATATCCGATGCCATAGCCGCTTTGTATGCCAAGACCGGCCCTGGAATCCTGGTCACGCATTCGCAGGGCGGCGGACCCGGCTGGATTTCGGTCATGAAAAGTCCGAATATCAAGGCCGTGGTGAACTATGAATCAGGCAGCAGTTTCCCTTTTCCGGAGAATGAAGTTCCTGAAGGCCTGCCCAATAGATTCAACAATGTTCTTTCCGGGGACGGCGTACCGATGGAAGAGTTCAAGAAGCTGACGCGGATACCCATCATCCTGTATTTTGGAGACTTCATTCCGGACGGCCGTCATGAAAACCCCGCCTTGGACTATTGGCAAGCCGCCATACAAATGGCCGAAAAATGGGCTGCGACCGTCAACAAATACGGTGGAGACGTTACCGTCGTGCATCTGCCGAAGGTCGGGATCAAGGGCAACACGCACTTTCCCTTTTCGGATTTGAACAACATTGAAGTCGCGGATCATTTATCCGCTTGGCTCAAGGAAAAGAAGCTGGATTAAGCGCAGCCCATGCCGCCAGCCATTACCCAGTCTGGCGGCATGACCACCAGAAGGCATTGGATGCGGTGATGACGAACAGAAAATAAACCAAAGGAGAAAATGTCATGAAACGTAAAACAGGAGCATGGATTATGGGATTGTGTATGGCTTTGGCCGGTATGGGCGCGGCGGCGGAAGCCTTGGCCGTTGCGCCGCCCGCTCCCGGCGACAAGGTTACGGTGGAGAGGGTTACCTTCAAAAACCGGATCAGCATTGCTGTGGCCGGCGATCTGTATCTGCCGAAAAACATCGACAGAACCCAAAAATATCCGGCTATCGTGGTCGGGCACACCTTCACCGGCGTCAAGGAGCAAACTTCCGGCCTGCACGCGCAGAAGCTGGCGGAGCTGGGGTACATCGCCCTGGCTTTCGACGCATCTTTCTGGGGCGACAGCGGCGGCAGCCCGCGTAACATCGAAGTGCCGGAAATCCGTGTGGAAGATTTCAGCGCGGCGGTGGATTTTCTCAGTAATCACGCGCTGGTCGATCCGGCCCGTATCGGCGGGCTCGGCATCTGCGGCGGCGGCGGGTATATTGTCAGCGCGGCCGCCATTGACCACAGAATCAAAGCCGTGGCCACCATCAGCATGTACGACCTGGGGCGCGCTCGGCGCCAGGGCCTTGGCGATGCGATCCCCTACGAACAACGCATGAAAACCCTTGACCGCATCGGCGAACTGCGCACCAAGGAGTTCAGGGGCGAAAAACGCACGGACACCCTCGGCGTGCCTGCCGCAATCACTGCGAACGATACGGAAAACACCCGCGAGTTTTACGATTACTACCGCACTCCGCGCGCGCAGCATTGCAATACGGACACTTCATATTCGCTCACCAGCCAGGCCCCGATGATGAATTTTTTCCCCTTCGCGCAGATTGAAACCATATCGCCGCGTCCGCTGCTGTTCATTGTGGGCGAACGCGCCGTATCGGCTTATTTCAGCGAGGACGCCTACAGCAAGGCCGCTGAACCCAAGGAACTCTTTGTCATTCCCGGCGCGTCGCACGTTGATCTCTACGATGTGCCGAAATACACGAGCCAGTCGCTCGCAAAGCTGAACAGCTTTTTCAGCAAGAATTTGTAAGCGTAAGGCAAAACTCAGAGCTATTGATGAGAAAAGCATCAATGGCTCTGTATATAGATCGGCGTGTTGAAAATTCATAGCAAATCAACTGGATGAGGCTCCTATCCAACTCCTCGTCATTGCGAGGAGCGAAGCGACGTGGCAATCCACGCGGCGGTGCAGCCATCGGAAACGCCAAGGCAAGTCGCAAGGCCGTCTGGATTGCCGCGGGCCTACGGCCCTCGCAATGACGAGGAGAGCCGTCATTGCGAGGAGCGAAGCGACGTGGCAATCCATGCGGCGGTGCGGCCATCGGAAACGCCAAGGCAAGCCCGCAAGGCCGTCTGGATTGCCGCGGGCCTACGGCCCTCGCAATGACGAGGAGAGCCGTCATTGCGAGGAGCGAAGCGACG
>JAISOT010000109.1 GCA_031275465.1 Desulfovibrio sp. | reverse complement strand
GTTTCCATCTGTAGCCCTCCCTTGTCGGTCTGGTGGTTGTTTGGCTATGACCAAACCTAACCGACTTGGCGGGCTACTTCCTTTTTTTCAAATGTGCGAAAAATACCGTACGTTATCGTCAAAATCTCCCGTCCACTTGCTGGTCGTGCCATATATCCACCTTCCTGCAAGGTGAATATATCATATTTGATTTGTAAATGCCCCGAGGGAATGGAGCGGGAAGGTTGCCAATAACAGCTATTGTGGTTATCGTTGATTAACGGAGGCGGTATGAGGAAAAGGGATTCGGAATCATGGCTCTTTTTCTTTACAGCATTTTACGCTTGAGATTGTCGCTTGACGGTGAAGTGAATTCGCCTTGTGACAATCTCGCGGCAATGATTTGCGAACAAATCCTTGCAGAGCGATTTATACATTTTCAATATTAAATCGCTCTAGCCGGTGCGTCTCCGATTTGGTGCGTGACGGAAGGGACCGAAAATATTGGTCAGAAGTTTTCTCCATGGCAGGAGCGGCGAGTCTCGCTGTTGCCTTCATTGAAGGGAATTCTGTCGCCCTTTTTGTAGGCATGGCATTTTGCCTGTATGGGTTGAGATTCAGAAGGATGGTTGAATAACATGTTGAACACGATCCTTTTTTACGGCGGTCTGGCGGCAATCCTTGGGGTATTCGGGTATCTGGCTTTCAAGCCGGAGAAAAGAGAACGCCAGCAGTAGGCTGCCGCTTACAACTTGTGGTTCCTCCTTTCAAAAATATGACTTTGCCTCAGCTCAGCGAAATACCGCCCGCTCAAACATGACGCATCTTCCCGCGCGGAGGTCTTTTCCCCCTTGCCCCGGTTCCCCGATGCAGGAGAGGGGGTGTTATGCGTCCGGCGTTTTAATGCTCTGCAAGGATTTGCAGACGAATCCTTGCCCGACGAGCGACAATTCCAAAGCGAAATTGCTCTATAGAGGATGATTGAGCCGGCATGAAAAAAAGTCCGCTCAATCCCGCAACACATGGGTCATGCGGAAAAAAACGGCACAGAACCACAATCCTGAAAAGGTGCTCACGGATTAATGCGCTGCGGGCTGAGGGAGAAATTCAATATGCACAGATTATCAAATGAAATCCGCAAGTAAGATAAGCATCTGTATACCCGTGTATAACGCGGAGGAATGTCTGCCGAGATGTCTGGACAGCATCTTGGCGCAAACTTTGAGTTGTTTTGAAGTTATCTGCGTGAATGACGGTTCAACAGATGCAAGCTGGGGCGTCATAGAGGAGTATGCCGTAAAGGACAAGCGGATTCGCGGCATCAACAGGCAGCAGAATTCCGGTGTGGGCGTTTGCCGCAATATCGCCGTCCGCGCGGCGCGCGGCGAGTATATTCTGGCGGTCGACGCCGATGACGCATTGTGCCCGGATGCCCTGTCCGTTTTGTACTCATGCGCTGCACATAACGAATCCGAGGCGGTTGTCGGCGGTCTGGAAGCCGTTGGCCAGCATGGCGAAATTTTTTACCGGCACGTTGTGAGCAGAGAATATGTCAATGTCAATCCTGATGAATATCCTGAATTATATATTTACGCGATGGGATTCCATCCAACAGTTCTTTTGAACAGGGAATTTATCTTGCAACATGGCATATTTTATAAAGAAGGAGTCATGTGCTCAGCCGATGGGTTCTTTTTATTTGAGCTTTTTTTTCATTTGTCACGGGTTTCATTTATAACAAACATAATATATAAATATTTTCAAACATCAAATTCGATCATGCGTTCAAAACATAGCGCTGTCTATTATGTAACAGACTTTGGCGCATATCGGCATTTATATGAATGCGCAGAGGCAAACAACAAAATCCATGTCGCTGATATCCGCTTTTCATACAGGCTGCGCGAATTATTTTCTCATGACCTGCGGCCAATTCTTGAAAATTTGACAAAGGAAGAGATATTTTCTGTTTTTGAATCTGTTTCCAGCATCTTGAAGACATTTGCAGCTGTCCCCAGACTATTCAAATATACAGTACAGATGCTTTCCTGGATACAACAACCAGACTACCAGCTATTTCTCTATGAACTACTAAAGGGAAATTTTGATCTTGCCCTTGAATGCTCCGAACGAATAGCGGGCAGGCAACCGGAGGTTTTATCCCGGCAGAAATCCATGCTGGAAATACATATGACGCGGGCTGAACGTGACTTTTTTCTTCAAGCCTTGCGTCAGGCGAAAACATACCTTGAATTCGGTTCAGGCGGAAGCACGGTCGCCGCCGTTGCCATACCCTCAATTTCCACAATTTATTCCATTGAATCGGATGCGGCCTGGATACAGCGGCTGCAACAGGAAAGCGGCATCCGGTCGGCTCTCGACGAAAACAGATTAACTTTGATACATGCGGATATAGGGCCGACGAAAGAATGGGGCATTCCTGCCGAACAGGCGGGGCTGCATCCCAATGTGGAGCTGTACAAGAATTATTTTTGGACGCCTTGGGAAAAAATACCCCGGTCCCCGGATCTCATTCTGATTGACGGGAGGTTTCGTGTCGCCTGCGCCATCATGGCCGCCCTGATGGTTGAGAATCCGAGATGTCTCTACTTTGTCCATGATTATCCGTATGACGGCTCTCAAGATGAGAGACATGAGTATCGCATTGTGGAAAATTTCTTTACTTGTGTGCGCAGTGTCGAATCATTGAGCCTTTTTAAGCGAAAAAATGATTTTGATTACCGGGCGGCGCTTGTGGAGTTGCGTAAACATCTTGCTTCGTATGGTTGAAATAGGGAAGCTCTGTTCTACTTGGAATACCCTTAAAAAAGGGGATTAATCCACACTTCCGCAGGCCAGTTCCACAACAATAGTCTGAACAGACCTATAAAAATCCGCGAAGGACCATTGCTTGGCGCGCCGTTTGCCCCTTTTGCGCAGTTCATCGCACAGCGCGTCATCCGTCCACAGCCGGCCTGCCGCATCCGCTATTTCTTTGATCTCCGCCGGATTGAAGTAAAGAGCGGCGTCCCCGCACTGTTCGGGCATGCCGTAAATTCCGGAAACGGCGACCGGGCAGCCGAAAGCCATGGCCTCCAGCGGCGGTATGTTTGTGGGTCCGAAAAACGTGGGCATGACCAGGGCGCGGGCATGTTGATACAACCAGGCCAGTTCCTCCGTGGAAACATAGCCGGGAAGCGAGAAGGCGCCTTCAAGTCCGCGGGCCGCGACTATCCCGTGAAAATCATCAAAGCCGTTCTGTCCGGTATTGCCCGCGGCCACGACATGGATATCCGGAAGGTCTTTTTTCAGCCGGGCGACCGCTCTGGCCAGCCCGGCGTGATTCTTGTGCTTCCAGAATTGGGCCGGATAAAAAAGGAACTTTTGGGGTAGATCCATCCGTGGAGGCTGGGGAGAGCAGGTCAGGATATCCTCAAACGCGGCAAACGGCAGAACGCGCAGGCGGGAAGGCTCAGCCTGCGGATAGCTTTCAAGGACATGCCCGGCGCCAACCCGGGAATCCACAAAAACAAGATCGCATTTTTCAAGAGTCGCATTGAAAAGCCGCTCTCTGTGCCGTGTTTGCTCAGGCGACGCGGCTTCAGGAAAGCTCCGCTCATAACGGTGCATCAAATCGTGAATCACGCCGATATGCCTTGCGCCGGGCACGGAAAGGGGGTAGCGCATCTGCGGCAGCACCACGATATGCGGTTTCCACTCAACCAGCCGGGAAAGGTTGGAAAACCTGCTCAGCAGGGACATCAATTCATTGTTCTGCTCTTCCGTAAGCTTTTCCTCCTGTTGCAAGCGCATGAATGTTTGCATTTTTGCCCGGAACCGCGCGGGGACAAAGTACTCTGAGGCGATGAGGCCGGGAATTTGCAGCCTGTCGAGAAATGGCGTCCACGTTGCGTCCTCGTGCCATACCCGCACTTCATAAGTCTCGCGCGGCAAACCAGCCAGCGCGGTGATAATAGCGCCGGCATATTGATGCGAGCCTCCCCAGTTGCAATGCGTGGAGGTGTACACGGCTACGCGTATCCCGGGCGGTGTTGCAAGAGATGTCATGCGCGCAGAACCATCCAGGCGTTCCAGTCCGACAGGCCGGGAGGCTCCCGGCGCATCCACCCTCCCTCTCCGGCGACGGAAAATCCGGCCTGCCGCGCCAGATAGCGCAGTTCGGGCAAAAACCAGTAACGCATGGAATGCGACTCCCGTATCCCGGCTGTGCGTTTTTGCGCGATATCCGTAATGTCCACGGTATAGTTGACGACGACCACGTTGTCGCCCACATGGTGTTCCGGAACGGCCAGACGGCGCAGGCGGGTATCCGCATCTTCCATTG
This sequence comes from Desulfovibrio sp., assembly GCA_031275465.1. GTDB lineage: Bacteria > Desulfobacterota > Desulfovibrionia > Desulfovibrionales > Desulfovibrionaceae > Desulfovibrio. The sequence goes on along the minus strand of JAISOT010000109.1, from coordinate 8,800 downwards.
TCCGTTCCCGGCGTTCCGGCAAATCGCGCAGCACCCCCGGCCCATGCCAGAAATCGAAAAAAAACAGCCCGCCCGGGGCAAGATGCTCCCTGGCGGTTCGCAATACCGACAGCGCGTCGTCTTCCGAGTTCTGGTAACTCATGACGTGAAACAGGCTGGTCACGGCGTCAACTTGTTGCCTCAACCGGATATTTCTCGCGTCGCCCTGGCGCAGAACCGGCAAAGGACAGGGAAAATCGGAAGAATTCAAGGCCGCGATGTTTTTTTCCCCCATCGCCAGCATGGTTTTCGACACGTCCACGCCGGTTACGCGAACGCCCCGGCGCGTCATCTCCAGGGCATGGCGTCCGGTGCCGCAGCCGATATCCAGCAAGGCTCCCGGCGCGATGCCAAGGCCGTTCAGCGTCTCCAGCACAAAGACCGCTTCACCGGCATAGTCCTTGTCCCGGTAGAGCAGGTTGTAATAGCGGGCGTAGTCGGCAAAAACAGGCATGGTCACCCCCGGAAGAAATCGCGTATCAAGGCGCAGATCATGCGGATGTCCTTTTCCGCAAGGCCGCTGCCGCTGGGGAGATAAAAACCGTTGTCCGCCAGAAAATCGCTGGCGGGATATTCGCCGGAACAGTCGCAGCCGTACTTCCGCAGGGCCGGCTGGCGGTGCATGCCGTTGAAAAACAGCCGGGTTTCCACGCCGTTGGCCGCGAGATGCGCGACAAGTTCATCCCGCGTGCGTCCACACATCTCCGGCTGTACGCACACGCCGTTCATCCAGTATACATTTTCGCCGTCCGGCTGGTTTTTCTGCAAAATCACGCCCGGAATGCGGTGCAGCAGTTCGCGGTACAGCAGACCGTGCGCGATGCGCAACTCCCGATAATAGTCGGCCTTTTCAGTCTGGGCGAGGCCCAGAGCGGCATGCAGATTGCTCATGCGGTAATTGAAGCCGATGTCGCGGTGCAGGTAGGTCCGTGGCCCGGTGAGGGGGAAGCAGAGATTTTTGTAATAGCGGCAGGCCTCGGCCAAAGCGTCATCATTGGTGACAACCATGCCGCCTTCGCCGGTGGTGACGTTTTTATTGGCAAAAAAGCTGAAGGCGGCGATAGTGCCCAGACTGCCGGCTTTTTTCCCGCCGTGTCCCGCCCCGTGCGCTTCCGCCGCGTCTTCCAGCACGGCAAGGCCGTGCCTGGCGGCGATATGCGCAATCCTCCCCATATCGCAGGGGTTGCCGAAGATATGTACCGGCATGATCGCTTTTGTCCGGGGCGTTAATTTCGCTTCAATCAGGCCGGCGTTGATGTTCCAGGTGGCTTTCTCCGCGTCAACGAAGACGGGCCTGGCGCCGGTGTGGCACACCGCGAAGGCCGAAGCGGCCATGGTGAAGTCCGGAATTATGACTTCGTCCCCCGGTCCTATGCCCAGGGCAACAAGCGCCAGATGCAGGGCAGCCGTGCCGTTGCATACGGCAATGCCGTGCTTGACGCCGCAGTATTCGGCAAAAGCGTTTTCAAATTCCGGCACATATTTGCCGGATGAGGAAATCCAGCCGGAAGAAACGGCTTCCGCAATATAGACGAGTTCCTTGCCTGCAAGGAAAGGAGAGCAAACGGGAATTACCGGCACAATCAGCCTTCTTTTCCGTAGACCACATGGTCCTCCGCCACAGGAGAAAAACGGGTTTTGTCCGTCTCCCCGGCATACGGACCCTGCTTGACTTCTACAATTTCGGATTGTTCCAGCATGACAAGGCCGTGTCCGCCGTGCGCCAAAAGCGCAATGTCCCCGGTTTCAAGAATACGGCTCTCCAAGTAGGTTCTACTTCCCGGAGCGTATATGTCAAGCCGGACCCTGCCGCTTTTTATAATCAGCACTTCCTGCGTCCATTCGATGGTGCGGGGCACGGGATTGTGGTCGTGAGGGGGGATGGCGTAGCCGGAAGGGCGCTTCATATACCCAAGCTGCTGGGAAAAAGTATCGGGAGTAAAGAAACGGATACCTTCCTCATGGAACCCGGCCGGCAAAATGATCGCCAAAAGCTGATTATTGAAAACGATCTCGTCAGTTGCCGTCATGTCAGAATTCCATCCGTCCATCTGGAAGTTTCATGTTTCAGGTTGAGTGGCAGGGTCATCCTGTTCTCCTCTGTTTTTAACGCAACATTGTGTAAAATCAGCATATTATGATAACTGCTCTATTTTACACCTATCTGAATTTTTAAGGGGATTAAGAGAACAGATTGACCTTGGTTGGGTGGTAATTCCCATTGACAAAAAACGTTCTCTGAGTATGTCATAAACCTTCGCTTTATTCTTTACCATATTCTAAATAAATTATATATGAGATATCAGTTCTTGGATGAATTTTGGCCTTTCCCATTTGCGCATATTGGAAACATCGGGATAGGTATAATCAAAATATGTAGTTCTGAGTACCCATGATAATAATTCCGGATTTTGTCTCACCGCACCTTGATGGTATAAAAATCCGTCAACATAAGCGTTATGGATTCTGGCGTATCTATCTTCAGAATTTTGTATATTTTCTGCCCTATACTCGGGCAGCGCGATATCGCTAATCCCATTCCCGCGCCGAATAGCCGTATAGGAATTGCTGATCCCTTGAGTAAAAAACCTGAATTTGAAATATGCTTCAGTCAAGCGTGACGCGGGAATGATATGCTCGACACGGGCTCCCGGCTCATACCTTGCGGTCATTCCTTGTTCTTTTGCTTTTAGGGTCAAACCAGTTTCGCCGTCCCCCATCAGCAACAATAGTTCCTGCGGATAGCAGTCTGGATGAAATCCGCCGAGGTCACACAAAGCTTGCTTGCGTACAGAAAAGTTCAATCCAAAAACGTATTCAGGCGCAATATCCTTTGCCTTGTTCCCGAAATCCAGCAACGAAAGCGGGAAACACGTAATCATCCCATTTTTTTCTTTGTGAAAATAGTGTTCCAGCCAAGCAGGTGCTTCTTTTTCAAATCGCGGGATAGATGGTCCCCCCACTATGTCAACCCGATTATCTGCAAAAGCGCGTAAAATATGGAGAGTATATTCAGGCTCGAGTACCACGTCATCATCAAGAAATGTCAGTATATCCGCATGAGCTTCCTTAAGACCATGGTGGCGCCCGGAAAGCAGGCCGGGGATTTCTTCATATGTATAGTGGATACGATATGCCGGATGTTGCATGATAAAGCATTTTACCAGTTCCTCGGTATTATCAGTTGGGGCATTGTCAATGACAAGTATTTCATAGACTGAAGATGGCAACTTTTGGTTAATTAAGGAATTCAGAAGACAAATTAACATACTAGAACGATTTTGCGTTGGAATAATAATGCTCATCCGAGTTTTCATATATCAGCCCTTTTTGTTCATACGGACAGCAATGATGTGAAGTAGCGTTTCATACTTGGACCATCTGGAATTTTTCTGCCATTTCCTGCGACGCTCTGCGACTGTTTCGCGCGTGCCCCAATTATTGAAACGCAACGATCATGCCATTCCTGATAATTGACGAAAGAACCGCTCATTCCTCCAGGTGATCATCACGATCATAATAATGATCTATGCAGGCTCGCATCATCGCTTCCGCTTTCGGCAAGATGCGCTCACTCAGGATCTGGCGGCTTTCCGCGAACATCAGATCGCGCTGCGCCGGATTGCTGCTCAGGCCGCCCTGTTCCATGTAGACCGCCATGACCGGAATCCTGGCAATGTTGTCCCCGGTATAATATCGGGCCACGAAGTCGAAGTCGGCCGATATCTTGTACCGCTCGTCAAAGGGCGACTGCCGCAGCAGCGCGGTCCGGATGAACAGGCTGGGCATGGGCGGGCCGAGGCGGTTGCTGAACCGGTGATACACGTCAAACAGGGCGAAGTTGTTGGTTTCCGTGATCCGCAGGTTGTGCCCACGCACCATGGCGGCATAGGCGAAAGACGTTTCCGGCCCCATCCGTTTGAGATGGTAGTGGCATTTGGCCAGGGAGTGCTCGTTGATGAACATGTCGTCGGCTCCCAGGAAGATGCACCACTCCCCGGCGGCGCGGGCCACGCCTTTGTTCCAGGCGGCGAACACGCCCGTGTCCGGCTCCGAGCCAAGGCTGATCCGCCTGTCCGGATATCTGGCCAGGATGTCCAGAGTGCCGTCGGTGGAACCTCCGTCCTGGATGATCCACTCAAAATGGGGATAGCTCTGGCCGAGAATGGAGGCGATCGCCCGTTCCATAAAACGGGCGGCATTGTATGTGGCCGTGATGATGGAATAGTCCGTCCGTTGCTTCATTGCCCCTTCTCCCGTCCGTGCAGGGCGAGAATGGCCGCGAACGCCCGCTCGCAGCATTTGCCGTCGCGCAGGTCAAAGGCGCGCTCCATGCGCCCGAGGTATTCCGCTTCCGGTCGGCAGTCCGCCCGCAGCGCGGACGCCAGCGCCGCCAGCAGATCCTCCCCGCTCCGGCAGACCGGGCCGAAACCGTCGCCTTCATCGGAAAAATAGCCCGGGCGGCGGTTCTGCCCCTTGAGAAACTGGGCGTCGGCGTCAAACTGGTAATAGAGGACCGGCCGGCGCATGAAGGCCATGTCAAAGGCGATGGAGGAATAATCGGTAACGAGCAGGGCGGAGGTCTTGAGCAGATCCTGAATGGACTCTCCCGCCGGCGCGCGGATATAAGCCGGCGGGGAAAACTCCTCCAGATAGTCCGCAAAGCCGGGATGCGGCCAGAAGACCGCCTCGTACCCGTATTGCCGGCAAAGGGACTCCAAGCCCGGGGAATGAAGAAAGTCCCGCCACGCGCCGGCGAAGCGGGAAGCGGCGAAATCCGGGTTGTAATCCCGGCGCTGGCCCTTGAGATCCCACTTCCCCGCCAGATCGGCCCGCCAGGTGGGCATTATGAAGATGCGCCTTTCCGGCGCCGGGGCGGCGAGCAGGGCGTCATGCCGGGGCAGCCCGGCGCGGACGGTTTCTTTTGCCGTCAGGATGTAGGCCGTGCCGTCATCAACAATCGAATGCCATTCGTCCGGAGTGGTGGTCACAAAACAGTCCATGTCGACGTTGTTGAGCCAGGGGGAAAGGTCGTACTTGATCACTCCGTGCTGCAGGCTCGTGTACTTGCAGGCGCGGATGTCGCCGTAGTAACGGGCGTCAAGGCGCGCGTAAACATAGAGATCCATCTGGCTGGAAACCAGGTTTTTCGCCAGCAGAAACAGAACGTTGTGTTCCATGCCGTCAAAGGCGACCAGCCGGAAGCCCTCGGCTTCAAGACGCTTCCAGTCCGGGGATTCCTCGCGCAGCACGAACCAGGCGTTGACGTCCGGGCGGTTGCGCAGCACCCAGCGGTACAGGTGTTCGGCATTGTCGTCGGCCCTGGTGTCGCGGTCCATGAACATCCAGGCGTCCCTGAAGCGCTCCCGCATGGCCGGTGATCGGGCCAGACGGCGCAAGGCGCGCGCGTCGGGCGGAAAGGCCCCGTCGTCCAGGGGCCTTGGCGCAAAGGCCTCGCGCACGGATTGCGGCGTGCGGTCAAGCCCGGCGTTTTTGCCTTCCACCAGCAGGCCGAGCTTTTCCCCGCCATCCTCCGGAACAGGCAGCCAGAGGATGCGTTCATAGATGGCGTAGCCCTTGCCGTCAAAGACCTTGCGGTTTTTGGCGAAGGCCGGCGCGAGTTCCGTGGTCCCGTGACGGTAGCTCTCGGCGGGAGGCGCGTCGCAAAACAAGTAGCGCGCCCGCAACAGCCCCTGCTCACGGTCGAATTTGTCGAAGCTGATTTCCTGTTTCCAGCCGGCCTTGCGTATGCCCTCGTACTCGGCTTCCCGTGAAAGCTGATAAACGGCGTTTTGCGAATTGACAAGTTTGCGCAACGCGGACGGGCTGTCGTCCTGCAGGATGCGCCACAGACGATATATCCCCGCCAACTGTATGGGGTTTTTCCGCAACTCCGGCAGGCGGCGGACAAAAACCCCGCGCCGTTCGCAGACGCCGGCCATTTCGGCAATGAGCGCCCTGGCGTCGGCCTCGCCGCTTTTGCCCTCGCTGACCTGCCTCAGAAAGTGATTGGGATAGGCCAGGCAGTAGTCATTGAAAAATATGTCCGCGAGCCGGGTCTGACGGCGTTTTGCGGCCTCTTCATAGAAAATGTCGCAGCACCGGAAATAGTCGGCGTAGTGTTCCGGGGCGTATGCCCTGTTGGAGAGCGAGCCGGCCCGCTTGATCCAGTAATAAACGGTGTCCGGAATCCAGACCAGTCTGGGGATGTGGAAAAACAGCTTCGCGAGCATGACGATGTCGTCGGCCGTGCGCATGTTCTCGCCGTGAAAGATGTTGTGCCGCAGCAGCAGGTTTGTCGGCAGAAGCCACGTCCAGTGCGCGCAGAGAAAGGGGTTTACGCCGATGCGCGGGGCGGCCCGGGCCGGGGCGCAGATTTCGGGGAGATCGCCCGGCCGGGTTTCATGGTTCAGCAGCCTTCCCTCATCCGTTATCTCGTCGTGGCAGGCGCGCACAATGGCCTTGTGCTTCCTGTAGGCCGCGTAGCGGACTTCCAGGGAATTTTCCGGCAGCAGGTCGTCGGGATCGGCAAAGCAGACGGTTTCCGCCCCGGCCGAACGGATGCCCAGATTGCGGGCGGCCCCGGCGCCGGCATTTTGGGGGTGGCGCAGCAGCCGGAAGCGCGGGTCGCCGGAAGCGAAGCCTTCCACCATCGCGGCGCTGTCGTCCCGCGAGGCGTCGTCTATGAAAATCGCCTCAAAATCCCGGAATGTCTGGCTCTGGAGCGAGCGCGCGAATCGCGGCAGGTACGATTGCGCGTTGTAGACAGCTATGACAACGGAAATTGCCGCCATGGCGCTTCAGCTTCCCCCGACTTTAGAATTTTTCCAGACTTACGCGATAAGCGCGCGTTTGACAATAAAATTTTTTCTCATGGCATTTCACCGTATTGATTGGCCGGGGCGCGTTGCCGGAACCGGCGGAAGGCGTTCTTGCCCATCGGGCCGGCAGGGCGTATGCTGCCGCCCATGTTTGCCGACGTCGCCCTGTTAAGCCCTCCGTACAGCGTCCTGACCTACGGGATCCCGCCGGAGTTCCCGGCGGATCTCTGGCGGCCCGGCCTGCGCGTCGTCGTGCCCCTCGGCGGCCGGGCGCACCGGGCGGCCCTGCTCCTGGCGGTAAAGGACATATCGGGCCTGCCGGAAGACGCCGTCTGCAAGCCCCTTTGCTGGCTTCTGGAGGCGTCTCCCCTGGTGCCGCCGGAACTGCTCCTGATGCTCCAGGATATGGCTCTGCGCCAGGGGCTGGCGGTGGGGCGCGTTTTGGGGCAGGTACTGCCCAGAGGGCTGCGTTCGACAAAAATCCGCCTGCGGCGGATTTGCGAGGGAAAGGGCGAATCCTTTTCCCTGGGGCATGTCCAGCAATTGCCGCCCGCGGAGCGCGCCCGGCTGGCGCGGGAGCTGCGCGCGGGCGGCGTCCGTCTTGTCGCGGCGGGCGCGGATGCGGCGGAAGAGGAAATCTGCGTTCTGCGCGCGGACCCGCCGTGGCCGGTGCGCCCCGGCGCGGCGCGGCAGATAGCGGTGCTGGAGTTTTTGCACGAGCGCGGCTCGACGCCCCGCCGCCGTCTGCTGCGGCAGCTCGGCCCGCAGGCCGCGCATCCCCTGCGCGCGCTCACGGCGGCCGGGCACATCGCCCTGGCGCGGGAGGAGAAGGCGGAGAACGGAAATGACGGGCTTCTGCCGCCGCCGTCTCTTCCGTTTGAACTCAATGCCGAGCAGGCCGCCGCCGCCGCGGCCCTGCGCGAGGCCCTGGGCGGCGGCGGGCCGCAATCCCGGCTGCTGTTCGGAGTGACGGGCAGCGGCAAGACGGACGTCTATCTGGAGCTCGCCAAAGCCTGTCTGGCCCGGGGCGAAAGCATGCTCCTGCTCGCTCCGGAAGTGGCCCTCGCCCACAAGCTGAAGCATGACGCGGCCCGCGCCCTGCCGGACGCGCCGATTTTTTTGTATCACGGCTACCAGTCCGCCGCGCGTCGGGAGGCCGTCTACAGGGAGCTTGGGGCGCGGGAGGAAGGCTGCCTTGTCGTGGGCACGCGGTCGGCCCTGTTTCTGCCGGTTCCGCGTTTGGGCTGCATTGTGCTGGACGAGGAGCACGACGCCTCCTACAAGCAGGACGAAAAGCTGCCCTATCAGGCCAAGGAGCTGGCCTGGTTCAGAATGCGGCAGAACCGCGGCCTGCTGCTGCTCGCCTCCGCCACGCCGGATCTGAAAACGTGGCACGCTGCGCATACCGGCGCTCTGCCCGCGCTGCGTCTGACCCGCCGCGTGACGAACCGTCCTCCTCCGCCGGTGGAACTGGTCGATTTGCGCGGCAACGGCCTTTTCGCCGAAGCGGGCGGCATGCTGGCCCCGGAGAGCGAGGATGCGTTGCGACGGACCCTGGCAAAGGGGGAGCAGGCCGTCGTGCTTCTCAACCGGCGGGGCTACGCTCCCCTTGTTTACTGCCTTGATTGCGGGCGAACGCAGCGTTGTCCGCAGTGTGAAATCGGCCTGACCTATCATAAGGGGCGTGAAAAACTTGTCTGCCATTACTGCGGCCATGCCGTGTCGTTTCCTTCCCCCTGTCTGTACTGCAAGGGCACGCATTTTCTTCCCCTGGGGGAGGGCACGGAACGGCTCGCGGAGAGGCTCGCCGCCATAGCGGGCGGTCCCGTCCTGCGTCTGGACAGGGATAGCGCCCGCCGCCCCGGGCGGACGGAGGAAATTCTGTCGGCCTTCGCCCGGCAGGAGGCCCCGGTTCTGGTGGGGACGCAAATGCTTTCCAA
>JAISOT010000038.1 GCA_031275465.1 Desulfovibrio sp. | reverse complement strand
GCAGGCGTAGGCCTGGGCCAGAAAATCGTTGATCAGAAACACGGGCGGGGTCCGGGGCGCGTCCGCCAAATCCAGGCGCAGCGCCCCGTTGGTCAGGCCGCCGCGCCCTCCGGCGACCGGCCCGGCCAGGGCGAACACCAGGGCGTCGGCCGCGCCCAGCGCGTCCGGCGGCACGTCCAGCGCGCGGCCGAAAGCGGCCAGGGCGCTCGCGGTGTCCGTCAATTCCGCGGCGGGCAGCCAGGCCGCACGCTCCAGTTCAAAATCCGGAACAAAGCCGGCTCCCGGGCCGCGCGCGGCCCACTGGCCCTCGTCGGCAAGGACGAAAGAGGCGAAACGCGCGCTGGTGCCGCCTATGTCGGCAACGAAAACGCGGCGCATCGCGCTTACCCTCCGCCCATGCGTCTGACAAGATCCGTTGTCGAGCAGCCTTCCGTCAACCTTGCCAGATGCACGCGCCCGCCGCGAGCTTTCACCATATCCGCGCCGACAACGGTCTGCTCCGTATAATCCGCGCCCTTGACGAGCACGTCCGGCCCGAGCGCCTCTATGAGCGCGAGCGGCGTGTCCTCGTCAAAAAGAACCACCGCGTCCACGCCCCGCAGGGCGGCGACGAGCAGGGCGCGGCTCTGCTCGTCCTGCACGGGGCGGGAAGCGCCCTTGAGGCGGCGCACCGAAGCGTCGCTGTTCAGGGCGACGACGAGCCTGTCCCCAAGGGCGGCGCACTGCCGGATGAGGGAGATATGCCCCGGATGCAGCAGGTCGAAACAGCCGTTGGTGAACACGACGCTCTCCCCCTTGCGGCGCCATTCCTCCACCCTGTCCCGCAAGGCGGCCGGCGTGTGCAGTTTGGGATTCGGCGAGTTCTCATGCAGGGCCTGATTGAGCTCCGCGAGGCTCACCGGCGCGGTGCCCGCCTTGCCCACGGCGATGCCGGCGGCGGCGTTGGCGACGCGCGCGCTCTCCCGCCAGCCGAGGCCGGCGGCGACGCAGGCCCCCAGCGCGGCGATCGCCGTATCCCCCGCGCCGGAGACATCCGCCACTTCACGCGCCGCGTCCCGTATGTAATACGGCTCGCAGCCGCCTTCAAAAAGCGCCATGCCCTTCGGCCCGCGCGTGACCAGCAGCCGCTCGAAGGCGAATCGCCCGCGCAGGGCCGCGGCCCGCTCCTCCCGGCGCTCCCTGTCGTCCTCAAAGGACAGCCCGCAAGCCGCCGCGAATTCGGCGCTGTTGGGCGTAACGCACTGCGCGCCCGCGTAGCGGCCCCAGTCCGCGCCCTTGGGGTCGACCAGCACGGGGATGCCGCGCCCGCGCGCCCGGCCGAGGACAAAAGCGCACAGGCTCCCGCCCCCGGGCATGGCCGAGAGCGCGCCCTTGCCGTAGTCGGAAAGGATCACCGCCCCGCAGCCGGGCAGACATTCCAGGATTTTTTCGGAGAGCCGCCCGTATTCCTCCGGCGTCGGGGGCGCGATCTCCTCTTCGTCAAAGCGCAGAAGCTGCTGGCCCCGGGCCATGACCCTGGTCTTGCGGATGGTGGAGCGCGCGCCGGAGCATACGAGGCCGTCGCGTATCCTCTCCGCTTCGAGAAGGCCCCGCAGCTCCCGCCCGGCCTCGTCCGGCCCCACAAGCCCCACCAGCGGGGCGTCCGCCGTGAGGCGCGCGAGATTGCGCGCCACGTTGGCCGCGCCGCCGGGAACGGACCAGCGTTCCCGCACATGGGCCACGGGCACGGGCGCTTCCGGCGAAACGCGGTTCACCCGGCAGGCTATGTAGTGGTCCAGCATGACGTCGCCCACCACCAGAACGCGGGTTCCGCAAAAATTCACGGGCCGCCCCCCCCTCCCGCCAGCAGCGTCTTCAGACGCGCCGGGGCCTCGGGCTCACCGGACAGGACAAGCAGCCTGTCCTCGGGGATATCCGGCATGTCCGCCAGACGGCTGAGCCAGACGTCCCGGCTTTCGGCCTCGCAGCAAAGACAGCGCGCCTCCCCGGCCAGGGCGAGCACCCTGCCGTCCGCCGCGTCGTCGCCGCGCACGCAGAGCGCGAACGGCACGCCGGCGAGTCCGGCGGCCGCGCGCACCGCCGCGGCGGAAAAATATCCCGGAGCGCCGATAAAAAATTCCGCCCCGTCCTCGGCCGCCCAGCGCGCCAGAAGCGCACCGCAACCCAACGCCGGAAAGCGCGCGAAAAACGATCCGCCCTGAAAGGCCCTGCCGAGAGCTTTGCGGACGGCGCCGTACCCGGCCCGGTTTCCATGCCGCAGGGCCGAAAAAACGGCGCCGAGGCGCGCCGGGCCGGCAACGCGCACCGCCAGCGGCAGGGCGTAGTCTTCGGAAAGGCCGGAAAAGCCGTTGCCGCGCAGGGCGTAGATGCGCGTCAGCAGGCCGCCGGCATGAAGCAGGTGCGCCGTTTTCGCGGAAGGCGAAGCCGGGTCTCCGCTGAAGCGCTCCGCCACGAAGACGCCGCGGGCGTCGCGGGCCGGCCGCGGCGCCCCCGCGGAGGCCGCGGCGGAAGCGGGCCTGAACTCGCGCTTCCGGCAGCGCAGCAGGCCGTCTTCAAGGGTGTAGACGGTATCGCAGTATTCGGCCATCCCGGCGTCATGGGTCACGATGACCAGGCACACGCCGCCCGCATGGCAGAGCGCGCGGAAATTCTCCATGATATGGCGGCTCGTGCGGGCGTCCAGCGCTCCGGTCGGCTCGTCCGCCAGAAGAATGCGCGGATTGTTGACCATGGCCCGCGCGATGGCCGCGCGCTGCTGCTCGCCGCCGGAGAGGCGGTTGCTGCGGTAGTGCACCCGCGCGGAAAGGCGCACCAGATCAAGCGCCCGGATGACGCGCTCCCAGCGTTCCTGCGGCGGAATGCCCTCATAAATGAGCGGGAATTCCACATTTTCAAAAACGGTGGAATGATCGAACAGGTTGGAGGACTGCATCACGAAGCCCACGTTCACCCGCCTGAAGGCCGCCGCCTGCTCGCGGCTCAGGGCGGAGACGTCCGTGCCGAGAATTTCCAGCCGGCCGGAATCGGGCGCGTGCAGCAGGCCGAGGATGTGCAGCATGGTGGACTTGCCGCAGCCGGAAGGGCCCATGACGGCGACCATTTCCCCGGCCTCGGCCTCCATGTCGACGCCGCGCAGCACCGGGTCGAAACCCGCGTAGCGCTTGCGCACGTCCCTGGCGAGGATAACCGGCATGCGGCCCCTACTCGAATCTCAGGGCGGTGACGACATCCATCCGGCTGGCCTGAACGGCCGGATACAGGCCGCCGCCCACGCCGATGGCGGCGGAAAACACGATGCTCCCGAAACTTCCCGCCAGAAGCAGCCCGTAGGAAAAACCCGTGTCCAGCAGCCGCGCGCCCGCCTCCACCAGGACCGCGCCCGCGACGATCCCCAAAAGCCCGCCGGCCACGGCCTTGCACAGGGCTTCCGTCAGAAATTGGGCCAGAATGTCCGCGTCGGAGCCGCCCATGGCCTTTTTCAGCCCGACCTCGCGGGTGCGGGCGCGCACGGCGGCGAAGGTGCCCGTCCAGATGCCGAAGCCGCCCAGCATGAGGGAGGCCGCGATGCCGAGCCACAACAGGGATTCCACCCACATGAAGGTGAACCCGATGCGTTTGAGCTGATCCTCCTGGGTGATCACCCGCACGTAGGGGGCGGACTGATGCTCGCGCACCACGGGGGGTATGGCTTCAACCAGCCCGGCCACGTCCTCCCAGCCGACGGCGCGCACGTGGAGGCGGTTGATTTTGCCGCCGCCCCAGTTGCGGTCAACCATGACGGTATAGGGCAGAAAGCCGTCCTGCCGCTGGGAGCCGAGCATAACGCCGGTAATCACGCCCACCACCTCAAAGATTTCCTTGTCCAGAAACAGAAGCCTGCCCAAGGCCTCCGGCGCGCCGCCGTACAGGCTTCGCGCGGCGTCGAGGCCCAGCAGGCAGACGCGCCTGCGGCACTCGACGTCCTCTGCCGTGAACAGACGCCCGGCCACGGCGTCCAGGGAAAAGGTCGAGGCGTAATTCTGGTCCACGCCGGTAAAATTGACGTTCAGCGAACGCTCGCCGGCGCCGCGCAGCAGAAATCTGGCGCCGCCCCGCACGTTGCGGCTGACCATGGACACGCCGGGCAACGCCTCGAGAGCCTTCACCGTGCCGGGATAGAATTCGCGCACGGGCTGGCCGGGATACTGCCTGTCGTCCATGACGACGTTGATGACGTTCACCCCGCCCATCAGCACCATGTCCTGGCCGATTTTATAGCGTATCTCGCGCCCGAGCACCGCAAGCACGATGAAGGCCGTTATGCCCAGGGCAATGGAGAACACGACCCCGTAATTGCGCTGGCGCACAACCTGCCTCAGGCTGACGCGAAGAAGATCCGGCATGGCGATCATGGCGCGCTGGCTCCAAAAAACATGCTGACAAACGAATGCGCAAGCATACCCCGAAGCCGGGGGAGTGTCAAAACATGAAACCGCGCCCGGATTGTTGACAATTTCTTTCAAGCGGATATACGTGGCTTTCAACCGCTTGCTGCGTATTGTACGGACTCGGCATGACAAACAGGAACATCCTCACCGGCATTGCCGGCGCGGCGGCGCTCTGGCTCGGGTTTCCCAACGACCTTGCGGACATGCCCCCTCTGGTCCTGCTCTGGCCTGTCGCCCTGGCGCTGCTTGGCCTCAACGCCTCCGGCAAAGCCGCGGCCCTGCGGGCCGGCTGGCTATGCGGCCTTTGCGGCGGCGCGGCCGCCCTGTACTGGCTCGCCCTGCCCGTGCACGACGTGGGCGGGCTGCCCTGGCCGCCGGCGGCGCTGTGCGCGCTCTTCATCGCCGCCTGCCTCTCCTGCGCCAACGGGCTTTTTTCCTGCGCGGCGCTCCTGCTGCGCGACCGCCCCCCCCTGATCGGCGCTCTCGCCCTCGCCCTGGCCTGGTATCTGCTGGAGCACGCCTGCGCGCGGCTTCTGGGCTTTCCCTGGCTGCCGCTGGCCGGCGCCCTCGCCGCATGGCCCCTTCTCGTTCAGGCGGCGGACCTCCTCGGCGCGTACGCCCTGGGCGGCCTGTGGACCCTCGCCGCCCTGCTCTGCCTCGCTTTTTCCAGAAGCAAAGGCTGTCTTGCCCTCGGGCTGGCGCTGGCGGCGGCCCTCACGGCCTACGGAGCCTGGCGTCTCGGGCAACACCCCTTCAGCGCCGATCCGGCCGGCCCGGAAAGCGTCTCCGTTCTCATCGTGGAAGGCAATATCGACCAGAACCAGAAATGGATTCCCGCCTTTCAACAGGCATCGCTCGACGCCTACATCCGCCTGACGCGACAGGGCCTTGCGGCCTTCCGCCGGCAAAGCGCGCCGCGGGGTGAAAACCCTCTCATCGTCTGGCCGGAGACGGCCCTGCCCTTCTTTTTCGAGCATACGCCCAAATACGACGACGCCGTGCGCGAGCTTGCCGCGGACAGCGGCTGCCCGCTGCTGCTGGGCGCGCCGGGGCTGGAGCTTGCCGCCGGCGGAAGGCGCCGCATCTTCAACAGGGCCTTCCTGCTCGCGCCGGCGGAAAATTCCGCGCGCACCGGGGGGCGCTACGACAAAACGCATTTGGTGCCTTTCGGAGAATATTTGCCCGACTGGCTTGATTTCGACTTTCTGCGGGCCCTGCTCCAGGGCGTGGGCGTCTACGAGGAGGGGAAATCCGGCGAACCGCTGCGTTACGCAAGGCTTGCCCTCGGGATGCTTATCTGCTATGAAGGCATCTTTCCGTGGCTGGCGGAAGATCGCGTCAGGCACGGGGCCAACATTCTGGCCGACATCAGCAACGACGCATGGTTCGGCGATACGCCCGCAGCGCGGCAACACCTGTATCTCACCGCGCTGCGCGCCGTGGAACAGGGGCGCTGGCTATTGCGCGGCACCAACACGGGCATTTCCGCCGTGGTGGACAACAGGGGCCGCCTGACCATGCGGGGCGGGCAGTTTACGGCCGGAACGCATTTTGCCCGGGCGGCGCTGCTCGAAACGGCAAGCCCCTATTCGCGCCTCGCCCCCTGGATTTTTCCCGCGGCGCTGGCGGCTTTTGCGCTTCTGCTGCCCGTTGGGCGGAAAGGCCGCAACGGCCGGCCACACATGTCATCAACCTGAAACCCGTAACAAAATATATGCTGCACCTCAGTGATTTGCGCGCCGCCTGTCAACCCCTGCTCCAACGGTTTGAAACCCTCTGGAGGCGGCTTTGACCCCGCTTCTCTTGAAGAACGCCTGAAAAGCATAGAAGCGGAACTCTCCCGCCCCGACGCATGGGAAAAGCCGGAAAGCCTGACCCCGCTCCTGCGGGAAAAGGCCGCCCTCGGCAATGAAATCGAACGGCTGGCCCGCCTGAAAAAATCCTGTGAGGACATGCGGGAATGGCTCGCCCTGGCCCAGGACGACGACGACGGGAGTGGAGAGGCGCTGGAGCCGCTGGCGCGGCAACAAAAAGATCTCGCGGCCCTGTTGGACGAAACCGAGCTTGTCATGCTGCTCTCGGCCGAGGAGGACGGCAAGGACGCCATCCTGGAAATCCATCCCGGCGCGGGCGGCACGGAATCCCAGGATTGGGCGGAGATGCTTTTGCGCCTGTATGCCCGCTGGGCCGCGCGACGCAAGTATGCGGTGGAAGAACTGGATCTGCTGCCCGGCGACGAGGCGGGCATAAAGAGTGTTACCCTGCGCATCGCCGGGCCGCACGCTTTCGGCTTTCTGAAAAGCGAGCGCGGCATCCACAGGCTGATACGCATATCCCCCTTTGACGCATCCGGGCGCAGGCACACCTCTTTCGCCTCGGTGGACGTAATGCCGGACGTGGGGAACGAAATTGAGCTGGACATCAGGGAATCCGATCTGCGCATTGATATTTTCCGTTCCAGCGGCCCCGGCGGACAAAGCGTGAACACCACCAGTTCCGCCGTGCGCGTGACGCATCTGCCCACAGGGGTTTCCGCGCAGTGCCAGAATGAAAAATCGCAGCATCACAACAGGGAAACCGCCCTGCGCGTCCTCAGGGCGCGCCTGTACAATCTGGAGGTGCAAAAACGCGAGGCGGAACGCCAGGCCGAATACGCGGGCAAGGATGCCATTGCCTTCGGCAGCCAGATACGCACCTACACGCTGCAACCCTACCGCCTGGTCAAAGACCACCGCACCGGTTGCGAGGCGGGCGACGTGGACGCCGTGCTGGACGGACAGATTGACCGATTTCAACACGATTACCTCCTCCATCTGCATGAACTCCGGCGCTGAACCCGGAACGGCCCTCCCGGCGGCCATGGCTAGGCGGCGCAACGCGCGGCGATTCGCGGCCGACATCGCGGGGGAACTCGCGCGCATGGCGCGCGGCCGCAATGAGCTTTCCCTCGTTTGCGCGGGGGTGGCCGACCGCGAAACAGTGCGGAACCGTCTCGGCGCCGCGGCTCTGGCCCGTGCGGAAAACGCCCTCGCCTCGGCCATGCGCCTGAACATGAAGGGATGCGACAGCCTGGGGCGAATCGCCGAAGGCCGCCTCGCGCTGCTGCTGCCCGGCGTGGGCCTTTACGCCGCGCGGCTTCACGGGGAGAACCTGCAAAAGGCCTTCGCGGACAAAATGCGCCGCCGGCACGGGGCCGAGGGCTTGAAAATCACCTGCGCTCTCGGTATTGTCTGCATCGGCCAGGGCGAACGAAGCGGCGCCGGGGATCTGCTCGAGCGGGGCGGCCGGGCCCTGCAAAACGCCCTCGCGCAAAGAAGCGCCCATATCTGCCAGGAGCGGCCCTCCCTTTCCGAACATCCCGCTCTGGTGCATTCCCGCGAGAAACGCTTTCTTTTTTTTGGTGAGGAATAATTATGGCGGTCAAGTGTACATTGAGCGTTGCCGTGTTGAGCGGCAAGGGCGGGGTGGGCAAAACGAATATTTCCCTCAATCTGGCCTGCGCCCTGCATCAGGCGGGTTTCAGAATCCTGCTTGCGGACTGCGACCTCGGGCTCGCCAATCTGGATGTCCTGCTGGGCATCACCCCGCAAGGCAATTTGCAGAATGCGCTGCTCGGCGAGACCTCTCTGCGCGAGGTGCTTTACCCTGTGGAGCCCGACGGATTCGACGTGCTGCCCGCCGCCTCCGGCGTTCCGGAACTGAGCGAAATGAAGGCGGAATCGCGCGGCGTCCTGCTTTCGCGCCTGGAGCCGATGCTTGAAAATTACGACTATGTGCTCATGGACACGGGCGCCGGCATTTCCGGCACCGTGCAGGCGTTCGCGGCCATGGCCGCGGTCCGGATAGTGGTCATCACGCCGGAGCCCACTTCTCTGACGGACAGTTACGCCCTTATCAAAGTGCTTCACGCCCGTTACGGTCTGCGGGATTTTCTGGTGCTGGTCAATCAGGCCGCCTCGGCCAGGGAGGCCAGGGGCTTCTTTGACAAGCTGGCCGGCGCCTGCCGCCACTTCCTGCGTCTGGAGCCGGTTTTTCTCGGCCATGTGCGCCAGGACAAAAAAGTGACCGAGGCCGTATGCAGGCAGGAGCCGCTTTTGCGCTACGCGCCGGGATGTCCGGCCGCCCAGGATCTGCAGGCGCTGGCCGCCGCCCTGCAACGCGCGCGCCTTGACATGGCGGACCGGCTCTCCGGGGAAAAAATTTTGCGGGATTTGCCAATTTGAGCAATCGTACCAAAATCGTTCAGGAATCGCTTTACATGACGCGCCAAGGAATATATGCTGGAACTTGAAATACCCCGCAAACAGAACCAGGACAGGGAGGCGAGATGAACAAAAGCGAACTTATCAAGACGCTGGCGGAGGAGACAAACATTTCCCTTGACGACGCAACCATGGCGGTCAACACGTTCGTCGACTCCATGAAAAAATCCCTGCTCGCCGGCGACCGCATTGAAATCCGCGGTTTCGGCAGCTTCAAGATCAAGGAATACGGGGGATATTCCGGACGCAATCCCAAAACCGGAGAAAAAATTTCCGTCGTGCCCAAGCGGCTGACCTTCTTCCGGGCCGGCAAGGAACTCAAGGAGTTCATCAATCAATAGATTCGCACCCCGCTCACGCGAGCCGCGCGTGAACCGTGAAGGGAGGAGGCCATGCGATTTTCCGGCGCCCTGACGGCCCTTGTCACCCCTTTCAAAAACAACGCCGTGGATGAGGAAACATACGGCGCTCTGATCGAACGCCAGATCAGGGCGGGCATACACGGTCTTGTGCCCTGTGGAACGACGGGAGAATCCGCCACGCTCACCCACGAGGAGCACGAGCAGGTCGTCGAGGCCTGCATCGCGGTGACGCGCGGCCGCGTGCCCGTGCTGGCCGGCGCCGGCTCCAACAACACCTCGGAAGCCGTGCGCCTGGCCCGTTTCGCCCAGAAAGCCGGGGCCGACGGCGCGCTTCTGATCACGCCCTACTACAACAAACCCACCCAGGAAGGCCTGTATCAGCACTTCAAGGCCATCGCGGAAGCTGTGGAACTGCCCCTTGTTCCCTACAACGTGCCGGGACGCACGGGCTGCAATCTGCTCCCTCCCACCCTCAGCCGTCTGGCCGGGGATTTTCCGCACATTGTCGGCGTCAAGGAGGCAACGGGCGACATGTCCCAGGGCAGCCGCATCCTTGAGTCCTGCCCGGAGAATTTTGACGTTCTTTCCGGGGATGACTTCACGGCTCTGCCGCTCATGGCTCTGGGCGGCAAAGGGGTAATTTCGGTCACATCCAACGTGGCCCCGGAACGCATGGTCGCCATGTGCGCCGCCGTCGCCGGCGGAAACATGAAAGAGGCGGCGCGCATACATCACGCGATCTTTCCGCTGCATGAAATCATGTTTATGGAAAGCAACCCCATACCCGCCAAAACGGCTCTCGCCCTCATGGGTCTGATGCGGGAGGAAATGCGGCTTCCCCTCTGCCCCATGAGCAAGCCCAGCAAGGCCAAACTCGCGGCCGCGCTGAAGGAGCAGGGCCTGCTGTAGACGGCGCTCCGCTCAAACGCCCGGCATCCGGCGACGCGGAAGCCGGGGGCGCGGGCGGTGCGAAAGCCCGGCGTTGATTAGCCCTTGCGATTTTTTTCGAAATGAGCTATGGCTCAGGGCGGAACAGAAACGGGCAATAATAGCGTTTTTGCTTGATGGCAGTATGACTGGCGGGCAAAAAACAATCCATTCAACCTGGGAGGCATTATGAAATCATTCCGTATCCTTGTCCTTGCCGCGGCTCTGATCTTGAGCTACGCGGTCGCGGCCGCGGCCGCGCCGGCGACGTGCGCCAAAAAAATCGAAAGCTTTGACTTTGTCGTGGACTATTCCGGTTCCATGATGATGAAAAACAAACAGTTGAAGCAAGATAAAATCATTGTGGCCAAAACGGCGCTCAAGCGCGTCAATGCGGCCATTCCCGCCCTGGATTACAACGGCGGCCTGCACACCGTTTCGCCCAACGGCGCCGTCATCCAGCAGGGCCCGTGGAACCGCGCCGCCATGGACGCCGGCCTGAACAAGCTGCGTTCCGGTTTTGAGGTTTTCGGCCGCATGACCAGCATGGGCGACGGCCTCCAGAAATATGAACCCTTCCTCTCCAGCATGAAGCGCGACGCCGCCGTCATTCTGGTGACTGACGGCGACAACAACCGCGGCGCCGATCTCGTGGAAGTGGCCCGCCAAATTTATGCCAGCCAGCGCAATCTCGTCATTCATATCGTTTCCCTGGCAGACACCAAGAACGGCGAAGCCACCGTCAAGGCCATCGCGGCCATGAATCCGGCCAGCGTGCTTGTGCGCGCCGAAGATCTGGCTACCAGCGACGCCGCCGTGGAGCGTTTTGTTCTGGCCGTTTTCTGCCGTGAAGCCAACGTCATCGTGCTGCGCGGCGTCAACTTCGCTTTTGACTCCTACGCGCTGGACGGCAAGGCCCAGACCATCCTGAATGAGGCGGCCAATCTCATCAAGGCCGAGTCCAACAAGCGCGTGCTTCTGTCCGGCTGGACAGACTATATCGGTTCCGACGCGTACAACCAGAAGCTCTCCCAGAACCGCGCCAATTCCGTCAGGACCTACCTTGCCAAACAGGGCGTGCCGGCCAGCCGCGTGTCCGCCGTCGGCAAGGGCAAGTCTTACAAGTATGACAACAAGAGCGAGGAAGGCCGTTACATGAACCGCCGTACGGAGATTTCCTTCGAATAATCCCCGACCGGCGAACAGACAACACAGAAGCCGGGCGGTTTCGGCCGCCCGGCTTTATGATGAGGGATGCCATGCCCACTGCTTTTTTTGTGTTTCTTCTGAGTCTCTCTCTTCTCACGGCCGGCTGCGCCGCTTCCGACGAAAGAGCCGCCGGCGGCGAGCCGCAGCCCGCGGTCGCTGCCACCCCGGACCCCGAGCCGGCTCCGCAACCCGTTGGGGCCAGGGGTAAAAAACCGGCAGGCGCCAGGGAAAACAAAAGCGGTTCAAGCGCGAAAGGCCGCAAAAGCGAGGACCAGATTCGCAACGAACTGAATGACGTCGCGCGCAGGCTGACCGGGCAGGCCGCCCGGACTGTCCGCCCCTCCAAAAGCTCCAAAGAGGTCAAAAGGGCAAAGGAGGAACACGTGGCCAGCTATGTGGAAGTGGATACGGTGGACGTGACCACGGAACTGCGCCCGGCCGCCGCGCCCGGCCAGTATGTGGGCATTATCCGCTATACCGAAAGACTGTACGAGTGCCGCGGCGCGAACCAGAAAGCCGCCCTTGCCGCTCCCTGCCGGGAGGTAGGCAAGAGCGGCCGCACCGAAATGATCATGTTTGACGGCAAGGCCTGGCGATATTGAAAAGCGGGGCGCGCGCGCCCCGCTTTTCAGTTTGTCCGGCGCTTGAGCCGCTCCACAATCCACCGGGCGCACTGCCGGGGATTTTTCCGCCCCACGTCGCAGCGAAGGGTCGCCCATGCCCTGTAGAGCGGATCGCGTTCCTCAAACAGCCCGGAAAGGGTCTGGTCCGGCGCCATGGCGAGACCGCGGTCCGGTTTGGCCGCAATGCGCCGTTCGATGACGGCAAAAGGCACATCAAGATACACCACGATCCCCAGTCCCGCCAGATGGCGCATGGCGGCCTCATGATAGACCACGCTGCCCCCCGTGGCGATGACGGTGCGGGATGCCCTGATGGAGCAGATCATTTCCCCTTCGGCCCGTATGAATGTTTCTTTGTCGAAGGCGTCGGCAACGCGCTGGAGGGGCGCGCCGTAAGCCGCTTCCAGCAAATGGTCGGTATCCATGCAGGCCCAGCCCGTAAGACGCGCGATTTCTTTGCCCACGGTGGACTTGCCCGCCCCGGCCATGCCGATGAGCACGATGCAGGGCGCAAGCCGCCGCGGCGCGGCGATAAGGGCTTGCGCGGACATTACGGATCCTGGCTTTTGCGATGTCGAGACATGTTATTTTGAAAATGGCCTAAAGTCGCCTGCCCTTTTCGCCGACAAGAAAACCGGAGGCCCGGTTATGCGCTCGCTTTTTCTGATCAGTCTTTTGCTGTGCCTGCCAGATCCCGCCCTGGCCGTCGAGACCCGCTCCCTGCCTTCCGCCGCCCCGCAGGCGCCGGCCAGGACAAACATGACGGAGGCATGGAGAGCCTCCGGCGCGGCCCGCCTGTACTGGGGAGCTCTCGTTTCTCCGCGGCAGGTGCAGACGGGCGGGGCGTCTTTCAGGGATCCGGCGTCAGTGCCGGAGCTCCCCCTCAACGCGCCGTCCGCTCCCCAAAAAGCGGTCAGCCGCAAAAAAGCAAAATCTCCGGCAACAGCGGCGTTACAGCAGGCCCCCGCGGGCGCGGGATCAACCACCCTTGCCGCTCCCGCCGCCGGACAAAAAATTCATTGAGCCAGGAGCGCCCGCTCCAACTCGGCCGCAAAGGCATCCAGATCCGCCTGCTCGACAACGAGAGGCGGGAGAAGGCGCAGAATTTTTTCCTGGCTCAAATTGCAGATGAATCCCCTGTCAAGCAAATATTCCCAGATTTTTCGCGCATCGGCCGCAAGCTCAATCCCCAGCATCAGGCCGAGGCCGCGCACTTCGCTGATTTTTCCCGGATAGCGCGATTTGAGGGCCTCAAGCTTGCCCTTGAGGCCC
Source organism: Desulfovibrio sp. (assembly GCA_031275465.1). Taxonomy (GTDB): domain Bacteria; phylum Desulfobacterota; class Desulfovibrionia; order Desulfovibrionales; family Desulfovibrionaceae; genus Desulfovibrio. Next base: position 13,589 of record JAISOT010000038.1, on the reverse strand, counting down.
TCGCCGAGGGCGGCGGCGCGTTCCGCCATTTTGTCCCGCAGAAGTATTTCCACGGTTTTCGCGGCCACAGCCGATGTCAGCTCGCCGCCTCCAAAGGTGGTCGCGTGTGAACCGGGCTCAAATCCCTTGGCGGCCTCCTCGGTCGCCAGAATGGCCCCCATGGGCAGGCCATTGGCCAGGGCTTTGGCCGCGCTGACAATATCGGGCTTGAGACCGTAAAGCTGAAAGGCCCAAAATTTGCCGGTACGGCACATGCCGGTCTGAACCTCGTCGCATATGAACAGAACGTCCTTCTCGCGGCACAGATTCTCCGCCCCGCGCAGATATTCGGCAGGCAGCGGCACAACGCCCCCCTCCCCCTGCACGACTTCCAGCAGCACGGCGGCTGTGGAGGACGTGACGGCGCTTCTGAGGGCCTCAAGATCGCCGGCCGCAACCTGGACAAAACCTCCCGGCAGGGGGCCGAAGCCCTCGCACAGACTGTCCCTGCCGGTAGCGGCCAGCGTTCCCAGGGTCCGCCCGTGAAAGCAGCCGGTCAGGGTGATGATTTCGGCGGCGTCGCGCCGTCTGACATGGCGCATGTACCGGCGGGCCAGCTTCACGGCGGCCTCGTTGGCTTCCGCCCCGGAATTGCAGAAAAAGGCTCTGGAGTGATGACTCGTGGAAAGCAGCTTTTCCGCCAGTTCAAGCTGATTGCGCTGGTAGAAAAGGTTGCTCACATGCCAGAGCCGGACGGCCTGCCGGGCCGCAACCCCGCAAAGTTCCTCATGGCTGTGCCCCAGGGCGGTGACGGCGAGTCCGGCAAGCAGGTCCACGTATTCCCTGCCGTCGACATCCCACAGACGCGCTCCCTTCCCCCGCGCAAGGGCCAGCGGATAGCGGCCGTATGTGCGGCAAAGCAGGGTTTCTTCCTTTTCTTTTACATCGGCAAACGCTTGCGGCACGACAATCTCCTCCGTTCAGAAACTCCCCGTATGGCCGAAACCGCCCGCCCCGCGCCCCGTGGACGGCAAGCGCGCGGTTTCCTCCCAGAGCGGCCGGACAACGGGCTGAAAAACAAGCTGGGCTATGCGTTCACCGCGTTTGACAAAACGCTCTGCCCCTGACGTATTCAAAAGAGGCACCAGAATTTCTCCGGTATAGTCCGGATCTATAACCCCCACGCCCTGAGCGACGGCAAGGCCGCCGCGCGCGCCGAGTCCGCTGCGCGAGTACACAAAGCCGGCGATATCCGGCGAACAGGGCTGAACGCTTATTCCCGCGGGTATGAACAAGCGGTCATGCGCGGCTATGCGCGCGGTTTCTTCCACAAAACAGGCCCGCAGGTCAAAGCCGACGGAAAGGCCGGTAGCCGGCGTCAGAAAATCCCCTCCACCGCCGGCATAAAGTTCCCGCGCGCCTTCACGCACAAAGGCAATGCGCACCATGTTCGCATTCATTGTCACCATCCCGTCGCGCAACCTGAATCCGCAGAACCGTATGACGGGCCTTCGGCGGAAAGCAGCGCGCAGGCCCGCTCCACATCCAGCGCGATCTGCGCCCTGAGATGTTCCGCGCTCCCAAAGCGCCGCTCTTCACGCAACCGTTCAACGAATTCCAGAAACACGCTCCGCCCGTACAAATTGATTGACACTCCCGGCAAAAAACTCTCCACCGTCAAGTATCCGCCGCCGAACGTCGGCCTTTGGCCGACATTTGTCACGGCGGGGAAACGACGCGAACCGTGCCGCACAAAGGTCGCGTAAACGCCGTCACCCGGCAGCAGGACTTCCGGCCTCGCCAGATTGGCAGTGGGGTAGCCAAGCCCCGCGCCGCGCTTGTCCCCCTGCACAACTTCGCCGGAAAACCCGTATCTGCGCCCGAGCAGCCGCCCGGCGCCGCGCACGTCCCCCCGCGCTATCATCCGGCGCAGACGCGTTGAGCTGACAATGCCGTCATCCAGAAGCACAGGGGCAAGCTGCTCTACCGTAAAACCGTATTGCAGGCCAAGACCGCGCAATACCCCGGCGGAGCCGCTGCGGTTTTTGCCCAGCGAGAAATCGTAACCCACGACAAGACAACGCATGCCGAGAGGCAGAAGATACCGGCGAACAAATTCCTCGGCCGACAGGGCCGCCATCTCCGGCGTGAAGGGCAATTCCAGCACTTTCTCCACGCCCAGGGCCGCCAAAAGCTTCATGCGCCCTTCCCGGCTGCCGAGCGGAATGTGCTTTTGCGAAGCCAGCACACAGCGCGGATGCGGCCTGAAAGTGACAAGCACTCCCTCAAGGCTTTTTTCGCGACACGCCTCAAGAGTGCGCCGTATGAGGGCCTGATGGCCGAGATGCACGCCGTCGAAGTTGCCGATGGTCACGCCCGTATCCGAAAACGGCAAAAGATCTTCAACGGAAGAGGCAATACGCATGGATGCTAGAGAAGCCTGTCAAAGATGTTTTTGTATGTTTTGCGGATGTGCAGCGCGAGCTTGAGGCTCAAGCTGCGCAAAGCATGCGCGCTGTTGCCGAAAAAGGAAGCCAGATGGCGCGCCGCCGGGTTAAAATCCGTCTCTCCCGCCGGAGCCAGCATAGCCCAGTACTCCTCGGCGCGCCTGAGGCTCGCCCCGCTCAATTTGTCGGGGTGGCTGTCCCGGTACCGGGACGCAAAGGCGGCAAACATGGCGTCGGCGTCATGCGGAAAAGATTTTTCCAGCGCCAGACGCCACAGGGCCATGTATAATCCCCGCCATTCCATGAGCATCTGGCGGCGGAGCAGAAATTGCATGCGGCCGATGCCCATAAGCTCCAGTTCCGCCGCAAAATCCGTATCGGCAAGCAGTGCCGCGAAATTCTTCAGCGCCAGTTGCTCCGCGCTTTCCGCTTCAAAATTTTCAGCCGCGCCTTGCATATCAGAAGTTCTCTTTTGTTTCGCCGCCGCGCCGTCTGCGGCTTCTCCGCCTGCGCCCCACCCTGGGGGCGGTCTCTTCCCGTACAGGCCCGTTGTCCGGAAAACGATTCTCCTGAAGCGCCTCACGGTGAAAATCATCCAAAAGCATGGACAACAGGGCAAGCCCGCCGTCCTCTTCAGCGGCGTTTGCCAGCTCCCGCGCCAGCGTCGTATAACGCTCCGCCCGCAGACGCTCCAGCCCCGTCAGCTTGCGCAGACGCGACTCCAGAAGCGCCATCACGCGCGCCCCGGCCACACGGGCCACGTCCTCATCCGAGGGCAGAGGCAGCTCCGCGACGGGAATGCCGTAATGGCGGGCAATGCGCTCAAGTTCCATGCGCTGCATCACGTCCACAAGGGAAATCACCGTTCCGGCGGCCCCGGCCCTGCCGGTGCGGCCGGCGCGATGAATATAGCTTTCGCGTTCTTCCGGCGGTTCGTAAAGAAAAACATGCGACAGGGAGGGGATGTCTATACCGCGCGCGGCAACGTCCGTCGCCGCAAGATAGCGCAGCCCGCCGTTGCGGATTTTGTTGAGCACCTCCTCGCGCCTGACTTGCGAAAGATCCGAGGAAATTTCGTCGGCGCTGTAGCCAAAACCCTGCAAAACCCCCGTCACATAGTGAACATTGGCCTTGGTGTTGCAAAAAATGATGGCCTGGGCGGGGTTCTCCGTTTCCAGCAGGCGTACCAGCGCCCTGTCCTTGTCCATGGGCTTCACTTCGCAAAAAAGGTGACGCACCTCAGCCACATGCACCTGTTTGTGGGAAAGGGAAAGCATGGCCGGCCGCCGCATGAATTCCTCCGCCAGCTTGAGCACGTGCGGCGGATAGGTGGCGGAAAACATGCAGGTATGTACGGGCCGCGGCGGCAGCCAGCGCTGCACTTCCTTCATGTCGGGATAAAAACCGATTGAGAGCAGGCGGTCAGCCTCGTCAAAAACCAGGCAGCGCAGATCGTCAAGATTCATGGTACGGCGCAAAAGGTGATCCAGCACGCGGCCGGGCGTACCCACAATCACTTGAACGCCGTCGCGCAGAGCCTCTGTCTGCTGTCTGTAGCCGACGCCCCCGTATACGGCGGCCGCGGCTACGCCCGTATCGGCAAGAAGAATTGCCGCCTCGCGCGCCACCTGAATGGCGAGCTCCCGCGTGGGGGTGAGTACAAGGGCCTGCGCGGCCTTGCGCTCCGGAGAAAGGCGCCGCAAAAAAGGCAGCAGATAGCAGCCCGTCTTGCCTGATCCGGTGCGGGACTGCACCATAATGTCGCGGCCTCCGAGCAGATACGGCAAACCCAGGGATTGCACGCGCGTAAGCGTCTGCCATCCGGCGCGGCCGCACGCCGCGCGCACGGATTCGGGCAGACTTTCCAGCGCGACGGCGGGCAGGGCATCCTCCGGCTCACTGACGGAGATTTCTCCGGAAAGCCCTGCCGCGGGCGCTTGCCCTGCCCTGAGCGACGGCTGATTTCCCGGCTCGGCGCCTTCAAAAAGATGATTTTTTGCCATGAACAGTCTCTGCCGTGAAAGCCTTGACGTCTGCGACGACGCATTAAAAAAGCATGCCCCGGCCGCCGCGCGGCCAAGGCAGTCTCACGCACCAAGCGGCATATTGCCACAAAGCGCGTTTTTGCGCAAGATGCCCTGTCAGCGGGAAAAAAATGTTTACGTTATCCCCGGCGACGGCGGAACGGGCCGCCTCAATGGCCGCGTTCAGGGCTTGCCGCGACAAATCCGGGCAGGCCATGCCGTGCCTGTTCAGGCACGCTTTCTGCATAACATCATGGCGAAGCCATGCTTCAGGGAGTTTCGCCATGAAATTGACGTTTCATTCCAGCCTTCTGCTGCCGCTCATGACGGCGCTTTTCGCGCTCTGCTTCGCCCCGCCCGCCCACGCCGTGCGCATCAAGGACATCGCCACGTTCTCCGGCGTGCGGGACAACCAGCTGATAGGGTACGGCCTTGTGGTCGGTCTTGCCGGCACGGGCGACAAAAAGGATTCCGTGTTCACCCTGAGTTCCATGAAAAACATGATGGACCGCATGGGCATTGGCGTCAACTCCAAAGCGCTCAAAATCAAAAATGTGGCCTCGGTTATGGTAACGGCGCGTATGCCCGTTTCCGCCAAGCCCGGCACCAGACTTGATGTGACGGTATCCTCCGTTGGCGACGCCACTTCCCTTGTGGGCGGCGTGCTTCTGCAGACGTCCCTCAAGGGGGTTGACGGCAAAACCTACAGTCTCGCCCAGGGGCCACTGGCGATAGGGGGGCTTTCCGCCGGCGGCGCCGCGGCTTCCGCCACCAAAAATATCAATACCGTCGGCATCATTCCCGGCGGCGGCATTGTGGAGCGGGCCATACCCTTTGAATTCAACCAGCAGGACTCACTTACCCTCAACATGCGCCACGGAGATTTTTCCACGGCGCAACAGATAGCCGAGCGGCTCAACCAGGCCATGGGGGGGTCTTATGCCCGCGCCGTGGACGCCTCGAGCGTGCGCATGGACGTTCCGCCGCAATACAAAAGCAATCTCGTGCCCCTGATGGCCTCTGTGGAAAACCTGGAGGTCACTCCCGATGTCGCCGCCAAGGTGGTTGTGGACGAGAAAACCGGCACCGTGGTGCTGGGGCGCGATGTGCGCATTTCCCGCGCGGCGGTGGCACACGGCAATTTGCAGATCACCGTGAGGGAGAGCGAGCAGGTTTCGCAGCCAGGCCCTTTCTCCCAGGGGCAAACGGTGGTCTCCCCACAGACGGATATCAATATGAGGGAGGAAAACCGCCGCCTGATGATGGTGGAAGGCGCGACCCTCCAGGAGCTTGTGGACGGCCTCAACGCCATCGGCGCGACGCCGCGCGATCTTATTTCCATACTCCGCACCTTGCAGGCATCAGGCTCGCTCCATGCCGACCTGGAGGTAATCTAGATGACCCCGTCCGTCCCATCCGGCATCCTTCCTGACGCTTCACGCGACGAGAGTTCCCGCCGTGAACTGCAGGCCCGCCTTGCGGGCCTTGGTGATCTGCGCGGCAAAAAGCTCACTCCCGAACAAAAGGAAAAAAAACTGCGCGAGGCCTGCGAGGGTTTTGAATCCGTATTTATTCAAAAGATGTGGCAGGAAATGCGCAAAACCGTTCCCCAGGGCGGTCTGCTGCACAGCAGGGAAGAAAAATTCTGGCAGGACATGTATGACCAGGAACTCGCCAAAAAAATGACATCCGCAGGGGGCATCGGCCTTGCGGACATGATGTATCAGCAGCTTTCCCAAAATCTCGTCTCCGCCACGCGGAGCGTCGCAGGCATGGCGCAGGGCGCCGCTTTCAGGCCTTCCGCGGCGCCGCTGCTGCCGCAAAACGCTGCGCGACGCGCGGCGGCGGCGGCAGCGCGACGGAACGATACCCCGCAAACGTCTTCGGCAGCGGCAACGCCGCACGCGAACGCCCTGCCCTCCGTATACGAGGGGCCTGCCCCGCAGCACGACATCGTGAAGGAATCCGGAGCAAAAGCCGGACAAAAGTCCGCGGACGATCCCGATATCCTGGCGGCGCGGGCAGACATGCCGGCGGAAACCGATCCGCCGGAAGTGAGCGAAGCGCTCGCCCAACTGCGCCTGCAACGGACAACGCCGGAAAACGGCCGTGTTGAAGCCATGCCAGCCGGGCAGGGCGCGAGGCGGCATTACCCGCAGTCCGGGCTTGATCTGGCGCGCACGGCTCAGAGGGAAGCCGGAACCAAACTCGGCCCGGCGGCGGTGCGTCCTCCCCTGTATCCCGCAGCCAAAAACAGGCAGCAGGCTGTCACGCAGGCGGACATTCCGGGGGGCAATCCGGCTGCCGACAACGCGCCGCAGGACGGGCTTGCGCCACAGATGCCGCGGGAGGGAACGCAGGCGGCCGGAAATCCCGGGCGCAAGGTGCGCCACACCACCAACGCCCCGGCCGGAAAACGGCATACGCGCGGCAGAATCAATGACGAAATGCTGCGCGCCATGCAGACGCAAAACTCCGCTCCGAGCCCGCCCCCCCTGACGCCGCCCAAGGCAGAACCGGGACGGGACGGGAGTGCCGCCGCGACGGAGGACGGCGGCAGCCGGGACGGCCGCGTCGTACCGCCCCTGACGGCATCTTAAAGCATAGCGAGTTTGCGATTACGCATTCTGTTTCTCTCCGGGCTACTCCCGCTCCCGCTCCGGCACCGGACTGCAACAGCTTTTCTTGACACGGACCGGGGGCCGCAACTATTTTGGACAGAGGACGCAATTCCTGTCAGGAGGATTCATGAAGGAACATGTGCTCGAAAACATCCTCACGCGCCGCAGCATCCGCCGCTACCAGCGCCGGCCGGTTCCGCGCGAAATTCTGGAACAGATCATTGAAGCCGGCTCTTACGCGCCGAGCGCCAGGAACAGCCAGCCCTGGCACTTTACCGTGGTGACCGATCCGGAACGGATCGCCCGCGTCACTGCGGAACTCAAGGCGGCCGTCCTACGCATGCCGCAAAATCCCTACAAGGACTTCGTCGGCGCCGCCTCGTATTCGGTCAACTTCCACAATGCGCCGGTATTCATCATTGTTTCCGGAAATACCGAAGCCTCGGGCATGGTCGAAAGCGACTGCGCGCTCGCCCTCGGCACCATGTTTCTGGCGGCCCACGCCCTCGGCATCGGCTCCTGCTGGGTCAATCAGCTTGGAAGCGCCTGCGCTGAACCGGGTTTCCGCGCTTTTCTGACTGAACTCGGCGTGCCTCCCCACAATTACGTCTACGGCAGCGGCGCTTTCGGTTTTGCCGAGGGGGAACCTCCCGCCGCCCCCCCCCGCAGGGAAGGGGTTATCAGCTACATATCCGCCGACGCCCAATGAAAACAGCCGTCATAGGGCCGGGGGCCATAGGGAGCGTTTTTGGCGCCCTGCTCGCGGAAGCGGGCCATGAGGTGAATTTTCTCGCCGGCCGAGCGGCCTATCCCGAGGCAATCCGGAAAAACGGCGGCCTGCTGCTGGAACAGGACGGAGAAAAACGCGTTGTGCCCTGCCGCATGGAGGTTGACCCCGCCTGCCTGCGCGGCTGCAACCTCGTTATTGTGCTGGTCAAGGCCGTCCGTACCGAAGAGGCTCTTCTGCCCGCCCGTCCCTTCATTGACGGGGAGGCGGCCGTCCTTTCCCTGCAAAACGGCCTCGGCACCGCGGATATACTGAAACGCTGCCTTCCGGGGCAGCCCATCCTCGCGGGTGTGACCACCGTCGGGGCCATACTGCTCGGGCCGGGGCATGTACGCCTCGCCGGTACGGGGCCGAGCGTTCTGGGCCCCTGGAGCGACGCGGACATGTCGCGGGCCGAAGAAACCGCCGGCCTGCTCCGTTCCGCGGGGCTGCCGGCACAGGCTGTGTCCGACCCGCGCGCGGCCATATGGGAAAAGCTGATGATCAACGTGGGATCGAACGCCCTGAGCGCCCTGACCGGCATGTACAGCGGTGAGTCCCGGGACTCCGCCCCCATACGCGCCATAGCCGGGCAGGCCATTGCCGAGGCCAGAGCCGTGGCTGAATCGCTTGGCATTCTCATCAGGGAGGACATTTTCGAATACTTTGTCCGGGTGGGAAAACAGGTGGCCAGAAACCGCACCTCCATGGCGCAGGACATTGAAGCCAGGCGGCCTACGGAGATAGACTTCATCAACGGGGCCATCTGTCGCCTGGGGCGTGAGCTGGCTGTCCCCACTCCGGTCAATGACACGCTGACCAATCTCATCAAGGGGATAGAAGGCCGCTATCTCGCAAAAACCGCGAATCCCGGCTAAAACAAAGAGGAGTTTCCATGCCCTTCGACTGGACAAATCCATACCGCACGATCAGAACGCCCGTTTTCGCCAGAAATGTTGTCGCCACTTCCCATCCGCTGGCGGCGCAGGCGGGACTGCGCATGCTGCTTGACGGCGGCAACGCCGTGGACGCCGTTCTGGCCGCGGCGGCCGCGCTTACCGTCGTGGAGCCCGTATCCAACGGCTTGGGCGGCGATGCTTTCGCCATTCTCTGGGACGGAAACCGGCTGCGTGGACTCAACTCTTCCGGAGTCGCGCCGGCGGCCTGGAACCTTGAGTTCTTCCGCAAACGCCACAGTGAAGACGACGAGGGGCTTGCCAAAATTCCCGTCCGGGGCTGGGACACGGTGACCGTGCCCGGCTGCGTCGCGGCCTGGGAGGCGCTGCACGAGCGCTTCGGCTCCCTCCCTTTGGCCCGCATTCTGGAACCAGCAGCCTCAATCGCCGAACGCGGCGTCACCGTGGCTCCGGTGGTGGCCGGCAAATGGGCGGAAGCCGCCCCGGTTCTGCGGGATTATCCCGGCTGGGCGCGGACCTTCATGCCGGGGGGACGCGCTCCCCGGATCGGCGAAAAATTCGTCTTTCCCGGAGCGGCGAAGCTGTTGCGGCTTCTGGCGGAAAAGGGGCTGCGGGAATTTTATGAGGGCGCTGTCGCCGAAGCCGTCGGCACCTGGGCGAAAAAAACGGGCGGCGCGCTGACGGCGGAGGACATGCGCGACTTCCGGCCGGAATGGGTGACGCCCGTTTCCATGGAATACCACGGCTATGAACTGCATGAACTTCCCCCCAACGGACAGGGCATTGCCGCCCTGATCGCCCTGGGCATCCTCAAGCATTTCGACCTGCCCGCCCTGGAGCCGGATTCGCCGGAAAGCCAGCATCTGCAGATAGAAGCCATGAAGCTGGCTTTCGCCGACATCCGCCGGTACGTCGGCGAACCCAAAACCATGACCGTCACGCCGCGGCAAATACTGAACCCCGACTATCTGGCCCGCCGGGCCAAAAGCATTGACCCGCGCAAGGCGTCCTTTCCCGTGGCCGGAATATTCCCCTCCGGAGGCACCGTGTACCTTGCCGCCGCCGATGAAAAAGGCATGATGGTTTCCTTTATCCAGTCCAACTACATGGGCTTCGGTTCCGGCATCGTGGAGCCGGAATACGGCATCAGCCTGCAGAACCGGGGAACCGCCTTTTCCGCCGACCCCGCCTCGGCCAATGTCGTGGCCCCGGGCAAACGTCCGTTTCACACAATCATCCCGGCGTTTCTCACGCAAAACGGCAAGCCGCGCATGAGCTTTGGAGTTATGGGCGCCGACGTGCAGCCCCAGGGGCACGTTCAGACCCTGATCCGCATGCTGGATTACCGCCAGCAGCCCCAGGCCGCGTGCGACGCCCCGCGCTTCAAGATCAACAGGGATTTTTCCGTAAACATTGAATCGCGGGCCGATCCGTCACTGGGACCGGCCCTTGAGGCCATGGGGCACAAAATCCATATTGATCCGCTCTACCACGGCGAATCCGGATCCGGCCAGTTCATCTGGCGTCTGTCCGATGATCCCGATCACGGCTACGTCGCCGCCAGCGACACCCGCCGCGACGGCTGCGCCTGCGGCTTCTGACGCCTGTCCGCAAAAACGAGCCCGTTTGCGGCATCGGTCAGCACCGTCGCGGGCGCGCGCAAACAACAAATCATGCCGCCGGCACTTGTCAATAAAATAAAAATGGTGTAAGGTAAATAACGTGCGACAAGCGTGCATTCCGTACGCCTGTTCTGCGCGCGATTCTGGATCGGGCGTTTACGGTTGACCGGACACATGTCCCGCAGCTTCCGTGATACAACAAACCACGTGGAGGTATGGCAATGGCGAAACATGCAACCCCCCTGTTGGACCAGCTTGAATCAGGCCCATGGCCGAGCTTTGTGTCCGACATCAAACAAGAAGCGGCCAATCGGACCACCAATCCGAAAGGCCTGGACCATCAGATCCCCAAGGACTGCCCTGACGATCTGCTGGGCGTGCTGGAGCTTTCCTATGTCGAAAAGGAGACTCACTGGAAGCACGGCGGCATTGTGGGCGTGTTCGGTTACGGCGGCGGCGTCATCGGCCGGTATTCCGACCAGCCGGAAAAATTTCCCGGCGTGGCGCATTTCCACACCATGCGCGTGGCCCAGCCTTCCGGCAAATACTATCACAGCAAATTTCTGCGCGACTTGTGCGACATCTGGGATCTGCGCGGCTCCGGCCTGACCAACATGCACGGCTCCACCGGCGACATCGTGCTCCTGGGCACACAGACGCCCCAGCTCGAAGAAATTTTTTACGAACTGACCCACAAAATGAATGTGGATCTCGGCGGCTCCGGCTCCAACCTGCGGACGCCCGAAGCCTGCCTTGGCCAGTCCCGCTGTGAATACGCCTGCTATAACGCGCAGGACATGTGCTATCAACTCACCAAGGATTATCAGGACGAGCTGCACCGCCCGGCCTTTCCCTACAAGTTCAAATTCAAGTTTGACGGCTGCCCCAACAGTTGCGTATGCGCCATGGCCCGTTCCGATTTTGCCGTGGTGGGCACCTGGAAAGACGACATCAAGATTGACCAGGAAAAGGTCAAGGCTTACGCGGGCGGAGCCCTCAAGCCCAACGCCGGCGCCCATACCAATCCGAAGTGGGGCAAGTTCGACCTCCAGGCTGAAGTGATTGGCCGTTGTCCCACCCACTGCATGAAGTGGGACGGTTCCAGGCTCTCCATCAAAACCGCTGACTGCGTGCGCTGTATGCACTGCATCAACACCATGCCTCAGGCTTTGCGCATTGGCGACGAGCGCGGCGCGAGCATTCTGGTGGGCGCCAAGGCCCCGGTGGTGGACGGAGCGCAGATGGGTTCGCTTCTTGTTCCCTTTGTTCCCTGCGAAGCCCCGTACGATGAGGTCAAGGAAGTCATCGAAAAAATCTGGGACTGGTGGATGGAGGAAGGCAAGAACCGCGAGCGCGTGGGCGAAACAATGAAGCGTCTGTCTTTCCAGAAGCTGCTGGAAGTCACGGACATTCCCGCCGCGGCCTGCCATGTCAAGGAACCCCGATCCAACCCCTACATCTTCTTCAAGGAAGAAGAGGTGCCCGGCGGCTGGACGCGCGACCTTGAGGCCTATCGTAACCGTCATCAACGCTAGCAGAAAGGGGAGAGGAACATGGCTTTTATTTCTTCCGGGTACAATCCCGAAAAACCGATGGAAAACCGCATCACCGACATCGGCCCCCACAAGTATGACGAATATTTCCCGCCGGTCATCAAAAAGAATTTCGGCAAATGGCTCTATCATGAAATTCTGGAACCCGGCGTGCTCATGCATGTGGCGGAGAGCGGCGACAAGGTCTACACCGTCCGCGTGGGCGGCACACGCACCATGTCCATAACGCATATCCGCGAATTGTGCGACATCGCCGACAAATACTGTGACGGCTATCTGCGCTGGACCACCCGCAACAACATAGAATTCATGGTCACCGACCAAGCGGTCATGAAAAAACTGCGCGACGATCTGAACGGGCGCAAATTCTCCGGCGGCTCCTTCAAATTTCCCGTGGGCGGCACCGGAGCGGGCATCAGCAACATGGTGCACACCCAGGGATGGGTACACTGCCACACGCCGGCGACGGACGCCTCCGGCCCCGTGAAATGCGTGATGGACGCCGTCTTTGACGATTTCAAGGACATGCGCCTGCCGGCGCCGGTGCGCATTGCCCTGGCCTGCTGCATCAACATGTGCGGCGCCGTGCACTGCTCGGACATCGGCCTTGTGGGCATCCACCGCAAGCCGCCGATGATCGACCACCAATGGGCTGACCAGCTCTGTGAAATTCCGCTGGCTGTCGCGGCTTGCCCCACCGCCGCCGTGCGGCCCACGACGGTGGAATATAAAGGCGAAAAAGTGAAATCCGTCGCCATCAAGGAAGATCGCTGCATGTACTGCGGCAACTGCTATACCATGTGCCCGGCGCTGCCGATCTCGGACGGCGATGGCGACGGCATTGCCATCATGGTGGGCGGCAAGGTTTCCAACCGCATTTCCTTGCCCAAGTTCTCCAAGGTCGTTGTGGGCTATATCCCCAACGAACCGCCGCGCTGGCCCACGCTGACCAATATCGTGAAACACATTGTCGAGGTCTATGCCGCCAACGCCGACAAATACGAACGCATCGGCGACTGGGCCGAACGCATCGGCTGGGAGTCTTTCTTCAAATTGACCGGCCTCGAATTCACCCATCATCTGATTGACGACTTCCGTGATCCCGCCTATTATACGTGGCGGCAGAGCACCCAGTTCAAATTCTAGGCATTTTCAGCCCCGGCGGCGCGGATTCGCGCCGCCGGGAATATGTGGAGAAAGCAGATGGCCGACAAAGACGTTGTTGTTGATTTTCTGAAAGGCAAATCCGCGTCAAAATCCAAGTTTTATTTCAAGGACTTTCAGGATCTCTTTCCGGACAAAGGCCCCCGCGAAGTCAAAAAGGTTCTCACGCAGCTCGTCAATGAGGAAGTGCTTGAATTCTGGTCTTCCGGTTCCACTACCATGTACGGTCTCAAAGGCGCCGGCAAGCAGTCCCACGCCGAGGGAGAAAGTTAGGACCGGCCGGCGCAAAATATCCTAAAATATCCTCATGACGCGCTGCCGGCGGGAATTTCCGGCATGCCGTTTTTCGTCGGGAAGATTTCTGTTCGCGTAACACGCTCTAGAATTGGCTCGATGCGAATTCGTTCCGAAACGGGATTTGCCGTTCGGGGACGGAAAATCGGAGAGCCCGGGAGGAACCATGTCCCTTTCATTTTCACTGAGCGAACAGGACAAG
>JAISOT010000011.1 GCA_031275465.1 Desulfovibrio sp. | reverse complement strand
ATGAAACCAGTTCTTTTAAAACCGGAGGTCTACTGGGTCGGGGCCGTGGATTACAGCCTGCGCGATTTCCATCATTACAGCCGCTCTCCTCAGGGCAGCACCTACAACGCCTACCTGGTCAGGGACGGGAAAAACGTTCTGTTCGATACCGTCAGCGCCGGTTTTTCCGAGGAAATGCTCTCGCGCATTTCCACGCTGATGGACCCGGGCGACATCCACTACATCGTCTGCAACCATCTGGAAAAGGACCATGCCGGCGTGCTGCCCCGCCTGGTGGAAATCTGCCGTCCGGAAAAAATTTTCTGTTCCGTCATGGGGCGGAAATCCATGGCCAGCCAGTTCAACACCGAGGGATGGCCCATCCAGGAAGTCAAGGACGGCGAGCGTCTGAATATCGGCAAACGCAACGTCACCTTTCTGGAAACGCGCATGCTGCACTGGCCGGACAGCATGGTTTCTTTTCTGGAAGAAGACAAGATTCTGTTCAGCAACGACATTTTCGGCCAGAATATCGCCACCTCGGCCCGCTTTGCCGATCAGTACGACCGGCTTCTGCTGGATCGCGCGGTGAAGGATTATTATTCCAACATCGTTCTTCCCTATTCTCCCCTGGTTCTCAAGACGCTGGGGCGCATCGCCGAACTGGGCCTGGAATTTGACGTCATCGCCCCGGACCACGGCCTGATCTTCCGCACCCGGGACGACATCGGGTTCATTCTGGAAGCCTACCGCGAGATGGCGCAGCAGCGGCCCAAGCTGCAGGCCGTCATCGCGTATGAAACCATGTGGTCCGCCACAGGGAAAATGGCCAACTCCATCGGCGACGGCCTGGACGACGAAGGCGTTCCCTATGTGCTCATCAATCTGGGCAGCAACCACTGCAGTGCCGTCATGAACGCCCTGGCCGACAGCGGCGCCCTGGTTCTCGGTTCGGCCACCCGCAACAACATGCCCATGGTCAACATGGTGGGGCTCATGGCCCATGTCAAGGGGCTGCGCCCGCAGAACCTCGTGGGGGCGTCCTTCGGCGCATACGGCTGGTCCGGCGAGGCGCCGCGCATCATGGCCGAGGAACTCGCCGCCATGAAAATCGACGTCGTGGGGGAACCCGTGCGCGCCTTCTTCAGCCCCACCCCCGACGACATCGCGCGGTGCCGGAACCTCGGGGCCGCCGTGGCCCGCGCGCTCAAGACGAAAATCCGGAATTTCCAGTAGCGCCGTTCTCTTTTTAGAGCATTTTGTCATTGAAAACGCCGTTGCCGAAATTGAAAACACGGTTTTACGGAAAAGCACTTTAATGAGCATGGCTGGATTGGCGGTTTTCCCTTCACGGATTGCGAAACCGTTGTTTTCGAGGTGAAGGCGCACGTCATAGGCAGCAATTCCATCACAACCGGCAGAAGCCCCAACGGAAAATGGACATACGGGCTTGACCTTGCCGCGTATTCTGGGAATGCCGGTGGTATCCCAAACGGGGTAAGGTCATGCCCATTGTTCAAAAAATTTTTGTCGCTCCCAGAAAACGTCACTGTTTGCATTTCACCATCCAAATACCGTAGCCCGATAACACCTTCACCAAACTCCGGATCAAAATTGAATACGTTATGCACAAAGACAGAACATCTGGTCACATGGATGACGTGCCCGCCGTATCCGTCCGGTTCCGTGTAACCCTTCGGCAGCGCCCGCAGGGTGATGTAGGTATCAGCGGGCATGGGCATGTATCCCAAAAAAATCACACTTGTATGTGATATTTTTCTGTTGTCAACAAATAGAAATGTCCTGAGTTAGAGCAAACGATTTGTCCATTTTGGTCAGAGGTGTTTTTGATGGTTTTGAGATCATTCTTTCCTTGGTTTCACTGGACAGGTCGATGGGATTCCGATCACTCTCCGGGAAAAATTTCCTCCGGAGCCGCCGTCGCATGGCAGGCGATGCCGGAGCAAGCGCAAGAGGGCAAGGCCCGCGCAGCGGCCCGCAGGGCTCCGGCCTTGCCCTCTTGCGTAGCGTAGGCAAGTTCTGCCGAAGACGGAGGCTCCAGAGGAAATTTCCTTTGGTGAGCCTGAGTTCTTTTCTTCTTCCTCTCCTCACACGGTAGTGCCGACTCCACGGGGCGACCATCCGGCTCGTAGCGGCCCAACAGGCGGGGACCGTGAAATAGGGCCAACCTTTGGTCCGGATAACGATGCACCCGGACCTCGGCTTTGACAAAATGCAGACGGTCTTTGACGGCCGGAATCTGTAATTTCAGCCCATCGAACGATACGCAGTTGTCTTTGCCTACCGTTCGCTGATGCTGCTCGCAGAGGATGTCGCCAATATCGCCATACATGTTGCGCACGAAAGCAGATCCCTGCTCCTGTGCCGGTTGCATGAATTCCTTGTTGAAAGACGGCAGATACTGTTCCTTGATATATCTGTTGGCATCCGCCATATCCGTAATGCCGGCCAAGGCCAATTCCTTGGGTAATCTGGATTGATGGGTGCTGAACATCCGCTCGGAACGCCCTCGCGCCTCCGGCGAATACGCCGGAATCATCTGTATATTCAACTGTCGCATGGCACGCCCAAATTGAGTGAGTTGACTCCGGTCCACCTTCCCTCCGGCTTGCGCAGTGTGCCAGTAATGACTCCCACGATCGGTATACAAGCTGGAAAAAAGTCCGCGCGACTCTATCACTTCCTTGACGCCCGCGAAACTTGAGGCTGTCCCTTCCTCTTTTACAAAAAATATCGAATAATGCTCGTTTGTTGCATCATCCATGGTCACGATCAAATCCCAGTATTGTCCGGGAACCCATTGGTGAGTACTACCATCCTGATGCAGCATCATTCCTGGCCACGGTGCGCGTGTTCGTCTTTTGCGGTGCTTCCCGCGCCCAGGCGACTTCTTTACCAAATCGGCATCCTGCAAGCGATTCTTCACCCAGGTGTAACTGCGCGAACCTCCCTCCCGTTTGTACCAGGCATAAAAATGCTTCACCGCCCAACCTTGGTGTCTGGTCCTGTACTTCTCCGTAAGTTCCATAACTTCGTCCACCGGCGCCCGTCTGGCCGAAGCTCCTTCCAGGCGTCGATCCGTCAGACCTTCCAGGCCGTTTTCTTCATAACGAGCCATATAGCGCCTGAATGTCCGAGGACAAACATTGAGCAGCAGCGCCGCTTCCTCTTGGGTCAAACGCCGTGCCGCATAGCCCGCGTACGCCTCCGTAAATTTTTTCATCCTTAACTCCCGCAGAAGCTCTGTCCATCTCATGGCTTACCCTCGTAGCTTTCCGCCATGAATCGGACAAATCTCGTGCTCTAATCAAGGACATTTTATCTGCTCGCTACAATGGCTAAACCCTATGCTTGACATATACTCCCATCCGCTACATTCTTTTTTGGAAAGTCGGGCACGGAGAAGGGGAAATGCCTTGATTCGCTCCCAGGCCGATGGATTTTCGGGGCTCCAGAGCAGTTCAACCTTGAAAAAGGCGGCCTGCTCTGCAGGGATTTGTCTTCAAATCCTTGCCGCGAGACGGTTGCAGGCGGGTTTTGCCCGCCGTTAAGCGGCCGCCTCAAAGCGAAAAAGCTCTATAGAGGAAGAGCCCATGCCGGAAAGATTGTACAAGTTTTCCTGGGACTTTATCGGCGATGTGGAAGCGGGCAGGCCCAACCTGGGCAATACCACGCGGATTGAGGTGTACCGCCTTTTCCAGTATACTCTGCGTGATGTTCTGGAAGAAATGTTCGGCACGGAGGAAGCTGACAGAATTTTGTACAAGGCGGGCTATATGGCCGGGAAAAACCTGTGCGAGAAAATGGTGGGGGAGGTTTCCAGCCTGGGGGCCTTTGTCGCCAAAGTGCAGCAGGTTTTGCTGGACCTCAACATCGGCATCATGCGGGTGGAAAACGCCAATGTGGGCAAGGGACATTTTACGCTGACCGTGGCGGAAGACCTTGACTGCTCCGGCCTGCCGGATCTGGGGCACAGCGTGTGCACCTACGACGAAGGCTTTATCGCCGGCATGTTTTATGCCCATTCCGGGCAGAAATTCGCCGTCAAGGAGATAGACTGCTGGTGTACCGGCGATCGCACCTGCCGTTTTGAAGTCAAATTGGAGGAATAGGAAAGCGCGGAACCGCCGCCGCGCTTGCTCTCCGCGATGTTTACGCTGCGCGCGCAAAAATTTCGGCGCGGCTTTTGCCCCATTTTTTGATAAAGGACAGATGGAATTGGGTGCCTCTCCATGAATTCCACAAGCCCCGGTCCGGACGAAAACGCTTCCCGGACTGCTCCCGATCCCTCGCATCAGGCCGGAGGAGAACGCGAAGAGCAGCTCCTGAAACATTTTCTGGACATTGTCACGCTTGCTTCCTGCAAGGCGGAAGCCTTGCCGGAGGAATTCGCCGGGATCGAAAACGCGCAGGCGCTCCATGATCTGCTGTGGGGCATTCGCAGACTCGCCTTTTCCCTGTCCAACGGCCAACTGGAATACCAATGCCGCGAACGCGGCTTCGTGGTGGGGGCGCTCAAGGCCTTCCAATCCAATCTGCGTCATCTGACCTGGCAGGCCCAGCGCATCGCGGGCGGCGAATACCACCACCGGGTCAGTTTTCTCGGCGATTTTTCCATTGCCTTCAACCAGATGGCCGAACAGCTGGGCACCAAAATCCAGGGCCTCACCTCCTTGAGCGAGGAATACAAGGATATGTCCTATAAGGACGCCCTGACAGGCCTGTACAACCGTAAGGCCTTTTCCCAGTTTTCCGGGCAATACCTGGCAAAAAGCGCCGGCTCCCAGGCGGGGGGAGTCCTGATCATGGCCGACATCGATAAATTTAAAAGCATCAACGACACATACGGCCACCTGTGCGGCGACGAGGTGTTGCGCTCCTTCGCCGCGAAATTGAGCGCCGGCCTGCGCCCCAAGGATATCTGCTGCCGCTACGGCGGCGAGGAATTCATCATCCTCATGCCCGAAACCTCGCTGGAGGCGGGCGTCAACATCGCGGAACGCCTGCGCGCCTCCATCGAAAACCTGCCCATCCTTTTTGAAGGAAAACAAATCCGCATCACGGCGAGTTTCGGGCTGAGCGAAGTCATTCCCACGCTGGCGGGAGACATTCCGGAAGAATACATCAACGACTGTATCCGGCAGGCGGACGAAAACCTGTACAAAGCCAAGGAGACGGGGCGCAACCGCGTGGTCAGCGCCTGACGCCCGGCTCCGCCGCCTTCGATGCAGGGCGGGCGCATCTTTATGCGGTCGCCTTGGTCTTGGAAGATTTTCAGGAATTCCGTTTCGCTTTTTCTTCCAGAACCATGTCGCGGAAGGCGGCGAAGAAGGAACGGCAGTCACCGGGACCGCAGGCCGCCTCGGGGTGGTGCTGGACGGTGATGATGGGTTTTGTCGGGTGGCGGAAGCCTTCCAGCGTATGATCGTTGAGGTTGACGTGGGTGGGGCGGATGTTTCCCTTCCCCGGCAGGACGTGAAAACCGTGGTTCTGCGAGGAGATTTCGATTTTGTCGCTGAGCAGGTTTTTGACCGGGTGGTTGACGCCGTGGTGGCCGAATTTGAGTTTGGCGGTGCTGCCCCCCAGGGCGTGCCCCAGAAGCTGGTGCCCCAGGCAGATGCCGGCCATGGGCCATGTTTCGGCCAGCCGGGCGATGATGGCGATTTCCCGCGTGAGCGTGGCGGGGTCTCCGGGGCCGTTGGTGAGGAAAATCCCGTCCGGGCGGACGATGCCGACCTGTTCGGGGGAGAAGGCGGGGGGCACGACGAGCAGGTCCATGCCGTGGGCGGCGAGCAGACGCAGAATGTTCCATTTGACGCCGTAATCGTAAACCACGATGCGCGCCGCGCCGGGAGCGTCGGGGTTGGGCCAGGCGTAGGATCCGTCGGGCCGCAGGCCGGCGGGCGCCGGCTTTCCTCCGCCGGGAAGGGAGGGATCCCAGCGGTAGGGTTCGGCGGGGGCCACGCGCTCCACAAGGTTCTGCCCTTCCATGCCCGGCAGGCGGCGGGCTTCCCCGATCAGCCGATCCGGGTCCAGGATCGCGGTGGAAACGGCGCCGCGCATGGCGCCTCCGGTACGCAGGCGCAAGGTCAGGGCGCGGGTGTCCAGCCCTTCCACGCCGGGAACTCCCTGCCGCGCGAGGAAGCCGGGCAGGCTTTCGCGTGCCCGCCAGTTGGACGGCTCCTTGCAGCACTCCTTGACCAGCAGGGCGGAAAGATGGACGCGGCCGGACTCCATGTCCTCCGGGTTGATGCCGTAATTCCCCGCCAGCGGCCAGGTCATGCACACCATCTGCCCGGCGTAGGAAGGATCGGTAAGCAGTTCCTGGTAGCCGGTCATGGCGGTGTTGAAAATCACTTCTCCCCCGGCCAGATCGATGGGGCCGGTGAAGGATCGGCCTTGCAGGACGAAACCGTCCTCAAGGGCGAGCAGGGCTTTCATGGTGGCACCCCTCGCGGGCTTCCCAGGCGGGCGACGCCTGGTAATAGGACTGGATGCTCCGCACCCGCGGTTCCGTGGTCCGCATGGCGTTGATGGCGCGGGCGATGGCGCGGGCGCCGGACATGGTGGTGGTGTAAGGCAGCCCGTATTGCAGGGTGGCTTCGCGGATGGCGCGGGAATCGCCGGCCGTGAGCTTGCCCGATGCCGTGTTGATGAGCATGTCCAACTCGCCGTTCTTGATCATGTCCACCACGTTGGGCCGGCCTTCGTGCACCTTGAGCGCGGTCCGCACGGCCAGGCCGCTTTCGCGCAGCAGATCGGCCGTGCCCCGTGTGGCGACAAGCTCAAAGCCCAGCTCGGCCAAGGCTCGGGCCACTTCCGGGAGCTGGCCCTTGTCTCGGTCGTTGACCGACAGAAAAACCCGGCCCTGGCGGGGAAGTTT
>JAISOT010000047.1 GCA_031275465.1 Desulfovibrio sp. | reverse complement strand
CTTGTCTTCCGTTTTTACGACAACGGCTACTGGATTTTTGACGGCGCGGCTCGCCTTCCCTGCCCGCCTTTGATGTCAGTCCAGACAGATTTTTTGATGTTCAGGAAATTTCCCTCCGGAGCACACATGCCCTGCCGGGCATGGGAGGGGAAGGGGCCGCTCCGCTTGGGTTGCCAGGAGCGGAGCGGCCCGACAGAGCCGATCCCGACGCGGCCCTGGCGGACATGGCCGCCGCCGACGAAACCGCGCGGGACTATTTTGACAACGAGCTGGGCAGGGCCGCCGACGAGGCCGACGCTTCGGAGGAACGGCTTGTCCGGCGCATGGCCCTGGTGAGGGACTACCGCGATCAGCTTGTCGGAGAGGGCTTCAGCCCGGCCCAGGCCGACGCCGCCGCGCTGCTGCACGCCGTCGGCGCTGAACGCTTCGCGCCCTTGCGCGGGGAAACGCCGGAGGAATATCTGGAACGGCGGCTGGCCGGTTTCTTCGGCATGCCACAGGAAGAATTCGAGGGCCTGCGCCTGACGCCGGAAGACGCGGAACGCGAGGCCATGTTCGAGCAGCTCATGGCCGACATGGGGGTGACGCCCGGCATGAGCAAGACCGCGCGGCGGCGCGCGTTGCAGCCGGAATTCGCCTACGCCTTCGGGCGGGTCAGCCGATCATCCTTTGAAACCCTGTACGGCAAGTCCGTCGCCAGACAGATGGTGCGACAGTTCGGGCCGCGCTTCTTTCCCAAAAAAGGCGAGGGCGTGCCGCTGGACGTGCTGGCTATGGAGTTCGCCAGCCAGGAGCGCGGCGGGTACTTCAACGCCGGGGACGTGGACGCCTACGACTTCGCCGAAAAAATCATGATGCCCCACGACGAGTTTGAGGCCAACTGGCTGGGCAGCATGGGGGGCGCGCTGTATCAGGCGGCAATGTCGCGCGCGCCGGACGCTTCCGTTTCGGAGTTTGCCCGGCGCGTTTCCACCACAGAGGAAACAAGAAAAACCTATTTTGAAATGAATCCCGGACAGGGCGTCCTTTCCGGGCAATCCGTCATTCTCCCCGCCGATTCCATACGGCACCGCAACAAGAAGCATCCTGACATGACGGATCAGGACATGGACAGACTGCCGCAGGTTCTGGACTCACTGACGCCGGATCGGATGCGGTTGCCGAAGAAGGATGTTCCGAAATTCAAAGGCAAGGGGATGCTTGCTGGAGTTGTGGTTGAGGGACAAGCCTACGGCCTTATTCTTGAGAGCGTTCGCCCTGACCGTATGATTATCGGATCGTATTTTAAAGATACAGAGAAGGCCGTGCGGGCGTGGCTTGAGCAGAGCGGGGACGCAAAAAAGGCTGTCACGACGCCAGCGGCTCTCTGGCAACCCCAAGCTCCCGAAGGAGCGCTTCGTGAACAGCCTTCTTCGGGAACCACCCTACCCGACGCCGGAGAAAAAGGCAAGAGCTTTGAACAGCACAAAAGCCGTGGCGCACGCGGGGCGATCCGCCAGCTTGACGACGGGCGCTGGCTTGTGGGCCTGTTCCAAAGCCGTGACCTGTCCACCATCGTTCACGAAACCGGACACTTCTTCATGGAGCAGTTGCGCGAGGCGGCGGGGCTGGCCGACGCGCCGGAATGGGTGGGCGAATCCTGGGCCAAGCTGCAAAAAGCCTACGGCTTTGAAGGCTTCCCTTCCGGCGAATCCTGGACGAAGGCGCAGGAGCGCTTCGCCACGGACTTTGAAGCCTACATGCGCGAGGGCAAAGCGCCGTCGCACGAGCTGCGCGCGGCCTTCGAGCGGTTCCGGGACTGGCTGACAAGCGTTTACCGCACCTTGAAAGAGCTGCTGGGCGACAACGAGCTTGGCCCCGAAGTGCGGGAAGTGTTCGACCGCCTGCT
The DNA here is from genome assembly GCA_031275465.1 of Desulfovibrio sp. GTDB lineage: Bacteria > Desulfobacterota > Desulfovibrionia > Desulfovibrionales > Desulfovibrionaceae > Desulfovibrio. The sequence goes on along the minus strand of JAISOT010000047.1, from coordinate 3,962 downwards.
GGCGAGCGATGAGGAAATCAAATTGTCCCGGCAGGCGGCGGAAATGGCGGACCCGCCCGCAGGCGTGTACGACGCCGCCCGCATGAACGTGCACGGGGAGCCGCGCCGGATACTGCTCAACGCCTTTGAGTTGGCCGTGGACGATATTGCCAACGGCAGGCCGGTGGACGTGGGCCGGGTCGCGGGACTGCGCGAAGCCATAGGCAGGGCGGCCGGAGCTATGGGCCGGGAGGACTTTACCCCGGACTTCACGCCGGAAGCGCCGGAAGTGTTTACGCCAGCGCCGGAACGCCCGGCTGTAAACAGCGGGGAACGGCCCACGGACGCCCTGTTGCGCGAGCAGGGCATAGGCCAGGACGGCGTGAGCCTTGAGGAGCGCATGGCGCCGAACTGGAGGCTCGCGGCGAGCTGGGCGAGGAAGCGCGGGCGGAGCTGCTGGAAGCGCGGGACGCCGAAGAGGCACGGCGGCGCATTGAGGAAAAGGGCTGGGAGATTATGGGCTGCGTCATGGGGGCAGAGGAATGACGGAAGAAATGCTGCGCGAATATCTGTCCCTTATCGGCTTTCTGGGGCTGCTTTTCTTTCTGGCACTGCTGGTCGTTCACGCCGGTGAAGGCGACGACGATGACGACGACGATAACGAATAGCAAGGGGGAAGCATGAGAGTTATGATTTCGCAGCCCATGAACGGGCTGACGCGCGCGCAGATTGAGGCGAACCGGGCGAAAGTGGTTGCCCGTTTGGAAGCAATGGGTGCCGAAATCGTTGATTCCTTCGTCACGGAGGAACCGCCGCCGAACGCAAACGCCGGGCTGTTCTGTCTCGGCAAATCCTTCCAGATTATGGCAACGGTTGATGCCGTCTATTTCATGGAAGGCTGGACAATGGCGCGCGGTTGCTGCCTGGAATGGGAAGCCTGCAAGCGCTACGGCATCCACAGGATAGATCAACCTGGTCCCGACGCCGAGTAGGGGGAAGCATGGGCTATATCGGAGAGGAAATGCTGTATGCCGTGCTGTGCATCTACGTCTTTTGCGGCGCGCTGCTGGGCGCGGGCATCGTCGCCCTGATCTGGTGGCTGGTCTGACATGGCGACGAAAGCCGACTGCATAGCCGCCGCCATGAAGGGCGGGCTGGGCCGGATCGAGGCCGAGGCGGCCGTCAACGCGCTGTTCGAGGACAAGGGCAGGGTTCTGGCCGCGCGGGCCGAGGGCAAAATAGTCAACGCCGAAAAGGCCCTGGCCGAAGCCTGGGCCGTGCGCATGGACGAAGGCCGGGCGGCCGTCGCCATAGCCCGCAAGCAGGCCGCCGTGAACATCCTGCGCAGGCGGGAGATCGACGCCCGGTTCGCGGCCGTCAAGGCCGAGGGCTTTACCTCAATGGACGCCCTGGAGGCCCTGCTGGTGGGCAGCAACAAGCGGTTCACCGGCGCGCGGGATTCAATCGACTCGCGGCGGCGGGCCGTTCGCGCGGACTTTCTGGGGCCGCTGTTCAACGAGCTTGAGGCGGTGGGCGCGCCGGTCAAAAAACTCTTTGAGGACGAGGCGTTCAACGCCGACGTGGTGCGGGAGATATACGAAGGCGGACAGGGAGCGCAAAGCGCGACCCGCGCGAACGCGGAGGGCGGGACCGCGCTCCCGCCCGGCGAGCGCGAGCGCGCAAAAGGCTCTGTTGACGCCACGGCCCGGCGGGTCGCGGGCATCCTCTCCCGCTATCTGGAGCAATCCCGGCTGCGCCAGAACGAGGCCGGGGCAAGCATCGGCAGGCTGGACGGCTACCTGCCGCAATCACATGACGCCTGGAAGCTCATTCAGGGCAAGGACGCGCGGGCGCGCTGGCTGGCCCTGATCACGGACAAGCTGGATCTTGAGCGCTCTTTCGGGATCGACGCGGAAACGGCGGCCACACCGGAGGGACGGGCGCGCGTGCGGGAAATCCTCAACGACGTGTACGACAACATCACAATGGGCCGGGACATGGTGACGGCGGCGGAAAAGGGGAGGCGCACAGGCCCGGCCAATCTGGCGAACCGGCTCGCCCGGCACCGCGTGCTGCACTTCAGGGACGCCGACGCCTTCATGGCCTACCATGCGGAATACGGCAAGGGCCATGTCCTGACCGGCGTGTTGGGGCATCTGGACGCGGCCGCCCGGAACATCTCGCTCATGGAAGCCCTGGGGCCGAATCCCGAAGCCATGCTCAAGAGCGTCATCGCCCGGGAGGCGAGGATGCTGCGAGAAACGGTTTCCAGTCGTGGGGCCGCGCCCCCCGATTCCCCCCGCGTCCGGGACGGGCGAAGCCCGATCCCGTCCGCTGGCGGAGACGTCGGCGAGGCTCACCTGAAGGGCCTCAAGGATCTGCAAACGGCCGGGGCGCTGAAGGAGGGCAAGGTCGCGGCGTGGTGGGCGGAGCTGACGGGCGAGGCCAACAGCCCGGTCAGTCTGGGGCTGGCGCGGTACGGGGCCGTCGCGCGGGCGGTCATGTCGCGATTTTGTGCCCGATGCCGATTTCCCCGATGGCGAGGGTAAGGTACTCGGCGCGCGTCAGTTTGCCGTTCTTGACATTTGTGCGAACGAGTGCGTCAACGCTCATGATTCACCTCTTGACATCCTTGCGGGGCTTGGGGTAGCGTGACTGTAACGGTGTGAGAAAACACCGTACCGCGCGAATATTCGCTTGTTTCTACCCCATATCCTGTGCCGGTTCAGATAAAAATCTTTCTGGAGGTGGCCAATGCCAAGACTAATACCAGTCGCGGGAACGACCTTTGACGCTGGTAAAATAGACACAGGCTTTTCGCCAAACCATGAGTGCAACCTTTCAACGGAAGAAATACTGACCAGTCTTGACGAGCTTTCCAGGCGTTCTGAAATGGCTGAATTTACATCTCTGGTGAAGCAGTCTCCGCAATATTTCAGCCGGGAAGCTGTCGATAAATGACGTTCATCAACAATATTGACTGGCGTTCTGTTTTGCACGCCGAAGCAACCCGTGTTGAAGCGGATTTCAAAATTATTGTTGAGATTGACGAGGCTGTCGTGCTTGAAGCGGAACGCCTTATTCGCGACAGTATATCCGCCATTGGCCTTATTCAGCCCAATGTCGCCAAAGTAGCCGGACTCATTGCCTTCTGGCTGCGCAAACTGAAACCGCTGGGAATTGCGGCGGATTCCCCAAACAGACTTCTTACGGTAAATGAGGTTGTTGCCCTGCGCATAGGACTTGCTATTTGCAATGCCTACAAAGATGACTGCTCCAAAGGTTCTCCCATTAAACTCCCAGCGCGTATCTTGCGGGACTGGGTGACCAGCTTCAGGTATCATTCCCACTCGCCGAACAGTTCCATGATTTCGTTTGAGCTGCTGATGTGTGACGCCTGATTTGTCTCTTGACATCCCGAAAAATATAGGCCATCTCTGAATCAGGTGCTCAACACACCTTGAATCAGAGACGGCCCGCCGCCCGTCAGACGGCCTTTTCTTTTGCCCTGCGCTTTTGACCTTTGCTCCGGGGCAAAATATCTTGCCTGTTTGGCCGGAAGTGTGCGGGGAATGTCCAGGAGGCAACCCTAAATATTCGCCGCCGTTCTCTGACGGTGTTGAGCTTCCGGCCACAGTGGCGGACACTACGCCGTCCCCGTGGCCGGCACGGTGAATTGACGCCCGCGCCTTGACGTTCCTTCGATTTCTGTCCATACTGTCCTCGTCTTCCCATTATTATGCCACTCCCCCCGGGTTCGCCGGGGGTTTGACGTTTAAGCGCGGAATCGCTTCCAAAGAGAAATGAACGCCATTGCCGCAACCACAGGGACCACTCCGATAAGGGAGGGCTACAGATGGAAGCTATTGTCCCCCCGATTAAACCTTGCCGCGATTATGCGGCGTAAATGGTGTGCTCCGCATAAAAGAAAGCGCTGATTTTATCTGGATTTGTTTGCAATGATTTCAAATGTGAGCGCACAT
>JAISOT010000028.1 GCA_031275465.1 Desulfovibrio sp. | reverse complement strand
GCCCTAGCGAAGGTTTCGGCGATGCCGGGATGATTCACGCCGCTGGCGTAGGTTTTCACTGTGGCATTGCCCGCGCTTCCGAGAATTGAGCGCAGGGGAACGCCGGCCCTGCGGGCGGCCAGATCCCAAAGGGCGATATCCGCGCAGGAAATGGTCTGATCCAGAGGGCCCGGCTCGTCGGCCTGAAGCCTGATCACCTGGGTACGCTGCGTGAGCATGTCGTATCCCTGCTTCGGGCTCCCGAACGACTGCCCGAGCAGAAGCGGAGCGATGATGGTTTCCAGAAGGTTATACCGGTGTTCGGGACCGCAGGGCGGGAAAGTGCTCCAGGTTTCACCCCAGCCGTAACAGCCGTCCGCATCTTCCAGACGCAACAGAACGACGGCCCTGCTGAACATGACCGCGAACGACGTGCGAAAGGGAACGTCCAGAGGCGCGCGGAAAAGATACACTTCGACCCTGCTGATGGAAGACGGGATGGAAAGGCTTGTCATCGGGGTTCTCCCTGGGTTTAATGCCGCTCCGCCCGCGACGAAAACCGGGCAGGGCGCGGACGATTATCTTACCCTAATCAGCTCGTAGTCTCCGCTGCCCAGGCCAACGGATTCAGCGTGGGCAATCTGCCCGCGCCAGTCCGTGGCGGGATGGATACGCGTAAAATGGTCCGTGTTCTTGCCCTTGCGTTCGGCAATGAGGCTGCGCTCATTGCCCGGAGCCGCATTGACCGCGTCAATACAGGCCTTGTCCAGAGCCACAGGGTCGAAACTCGCGAAAATGCCTATGTCCGGCACCACAGCGGCGTCGTTTTCGCCGTGGCAGTCACAGTAAGGCGAAACCTGGTTCACCACGCTGATGTGAAAATTCGGGCGGCCGTCCAGCACGGCCTTGGCATATTCGGCCATTTTGTAATTGACCGCGGCGTTGCTGCCGCCGGATTCGTTGGCAATGGCGTCGAAATTGCAACCGCCTATGCAGCGTCCGCAGCCGACGCAGAGGTCGTGATTGATGGATGCCTTGCCATCCGTGAAAGATATGGCCTCCTGGGCGCAATGGCGGGAACAGGTGAGGCAGCCTGTACAGCGTCCGGCATTGACGACGGGCTTGCCTTCGTTATGCATGACCATCTTTCCGGCGCGGCTGCCGCTGCCCATGCCCACATTTTTTATGGCTCCGCCAAAACCGGTGATTTCATGGCCCTTGAAATGGTTAAGGGAGATGACTACATCCGCGTCCATGATGGCCCGCCCTATTTTGGCGCTTGACACATATTTGCCGCCCTTGACCGGAACATCAAGATCATCCGTGCCCTTGAGCCCGTCGCCTATGATGATCTGGCAACCGGTGGAAAAGGGGGAATATCCGTTTTCATAGGCCGCGTCCAGATGCACCAGGGCGTTGTTGCGCCGGCCGACGTACAGGGTGTTGCAATCCGTGAGAAAGGGCCGCCCTCCGAGACTTTTTACCTTGTCCGCGACGGTTTTGGCAAAGTTTGGGCGCAGGAAGGCCAGATTCCCCGGTTCACCGAAGTGGATTTTTATGGCGACGTATTTTCCCCGAAAATCTATTCGCCCAATGCCGGCCCTGGCGATGAGCTTTTCCAGCTTTTGCAGCAGACTGGTGCCCACCTTGCAGCGCATGTCCGTGAAGTAAACCTTGGATGCTTCCATCGGCGTCTCTCCTCCTGCGACTGACAGGTTCAGCCCCGGCATAATCACGCCGGGAGATTGTCCGGAAACAATGGAAGTACGTTACGCCTGTCACGAAAACTTTTCCACAGAAAAAGCGCTCAATAAAGTGCGCCAAGTGATAATACCCTTGCCCAAATCGGTTGGCGCTTGGCGTGAAAACCCAACGCTTATATGATGAGGTGGACAATGCGGCAAAGAAAAGCGAGAGTTGGATAAGTTCTGTGTGATGGAAGGGAAGGAAAGAAGACTTTTTGAAGTTCCAAAACCGCACTGGAGTGTTTTATGGATGTGCTGGCCGTTAACGGCAGTCCCCGACGTCATTGGAATACCGAGACGGTTCTCGAACATGCCCTTGCGGGAGCTGCGCAATTCCCAGATGCGCGCACGGAAAGCCTATATCTGTATCCCATGAAGTATTCGGGCTGTATCGGCTGTTACATGTGTAAACAGAAGGGGAAGCCATCCGGCCTCTGCCGGTTTGAGGCCGCCCTCACCCCGATCCTGGAAAAGGCTCAGAAGAGCGATGTGCTCCTGATCGGCACCCCGGTCTATTTTTTCACGGAAAGCGCTGGCACGCGGGCTTTTATCGAACGTCTTCTGTATCCGTGGAGCGCATTTCACGCGGACGGTTACGGCACCAGGAGGCCGAAGCCCATGATGGCCGGACTCTTTTATACTCTGGCCGGAACGGAGGAATCCGTTGCCGAGCATGGACACCGCCATTTTAGGGACAGCACTGACCAGTTCTTTTCCTTGCATTTTTCTCACCATGAAGTGCTGCTGGCTTACGAAACACTGCACACCAACACATACAACAAATTCGAGCTCAACTGACAGGGAATGTGATAACTTCAGGGCAAAGAGTGTGATAATTACGGGATCAAGCAAAAACAAGCAGGAAATTTTGGTATGTGTTTTGTAACGGCGTTACATGTGGTGTAATAATAAAGGGGGCTAAATGCCCCCATTTTCATCCGGGAAAACCACAACTACACGGCTTGTTGTGAAAGGCTCTCCTGCACAATGCGAGCGGCTTCAGACATGGCCGGAAGAGGCTTTGGTAGATGTCCGTCCAAGATCTTTTCGGCCTGTGGCCAGATACCGAAAAGCTCCTCCGTTGTGGCGCACTCGTCCATGACTGCGGTACACGCTCAGCATTTCATCCGTCATCCCCTCACATACAGTCTTCACAGGTGATGTTCATGGCCGTTGTTATTCGCCCCGCCTCCGCTCCAGCGTCAGCAGCATGCCCGCGTTGGTGAGCGCATGGGCCAGATGGGGCAGGCCGCTCTCGGCGTCAACGGCCTCGCCCTCACGCCAGGCCAGCAGGTGCCGCATCAACGCGGCGTACACGCGGTCAAGGGTGATGCCCCGCTCCCAGTTGCGATCCGTGTATTTGTCGGCGCCGTAGGTCAGGACTTCCCCAAGCGCGCGGAGAATCTCCGGCGGTATCAGGTCCAGGCGCAGCTTACTGGCATCGTGTTTGACGCCGCCTGTCGGCACATCAAACCGCAGCTTGACGTCCGGCAGATACAGCGACAACCCGTCAGAAACGGAGCCTCCGTCCGGATCGGGCGCGAGGTCCGCCTGTTCTTCCGCGCGGTCCGGTTCCGGAGCCGCCGCGGTCTCGTCGGCCGTCGCGGTCTCATCGGCAAGGCCGGCATCCTGTTCATCCGGCGCGGGCGCTTCGGGCGCGGGTTCGGGCTCCGGCGTGTCGGCCTTCGGCTTCGGCCAATTCGACGAATATTTTTTCGGCTCACCGTGCGGTCCCGCGTCGGCCATGCGCCCCTGTTGAGCAGCAGATTGACCGCCGCGGGGGAAATGCCGAGATGCGCGGCGATCTGCCGCTGGGAATAGCCGGCTTGCCGGAGCAGGATTTTCATGCCGCGCCTCCGGCGACGAGCCTGCTGCCCCCGCGCATGCGCTCCGTCAGCAAGCGGTCCGCAAAAGGAGTAACTCCTCGTGTCGTTTTTCGGATCGGGGGCCGGAGCGACGCGGGCCGTCTCCGGCTTTTTTTGCCTTGCCATGTTGTCTCCCCTTATCTCGCTGCGGCCATGATGTTGCGGGTCGTCTCCGCCATGCGCGCCTGCAAGTTGTTGTAGTGGTTGTGATAGGACTGCGTGATCGCCAGAGGCTTGGAGGTCAGCGACCAGCGGCCGTTGTCCAGCTTGCGCGCCCAGCCGAGCTTTTCGAGCTGGGCCATGTCACGGGAAGCGTTGGCCTTGCTGGTTTTCACGGCCTGGGCGATCTCGCCCGTGGAGGCCCCCTCGAAATACCGGCCGGCCAGCAGCTCAATGATTTTGAGCGTGCGGCATACGGCATTGGCGGCCGTGGCCATCAGAGCGCCTCCGTGTACTCGTGCTCGACCTTTGCCGAGATGCGGAACTTGCTGATTGTGGCGTCCTCTTCGCCGACCACATAGATATCTTCCTCAACATCATGGCCGTAAAAATCAAACTGCTCCCGCAAATACTCATACGCGGCGTGTTCCGGGCAGGCCGCTTGAATGTCCTGAAAGTCAAGAGCGTCCATCTTGCCCTCAATGCAGCAGGTATATGTGTTCATGCCGCCGCCTCCGGGTTGATAAACGGCAGGCGCTCAAGTCCCTTGATCCGGTTGCACACCTTGAACAGGCCGTGTATGGCGTCGCGGGCAATCCTGTACTCGCTGTCCGGCTGGACGTTCGCGGGCGTGTACGACGCCCTGCAGGCGTTCTGCGAGCAGATAGCCGGGGCGACGGGCATACCGCTGATCCGCCTCCTGGGACAGAGCCCCAAAGGCTTTTCTTCCGGCGAATCCGACATGCGCACCTATTACGACACCATCGCCACGCAGCTTGACGACGACAAGCGCCCGGCGGACATGGTGCTGTTCGGCGTCTTGTCCCGGCATTTGTGGGGCAGGCCCCTGCCGGACGATTTCACCTTTGAATATCAAAGTTTGTTTGTCCCGACCGAGGCGGAAAAAAGCCAGATCGCCACGGCGGACGCGCAGGCCGTGGCCGGGCTGCACGGCGCGGACATCATCAGCAGGGCGCAGGCGCTTTCCGAGCTCAAAGACGCCGGGCGTCTCACCGGCCGCTACACGTCCATCACGGACGCGGACATTGAGGAGGCGGAGCGGGAGGCAGCGGCCCCGGCCATGCCGGAGGGATTTGGCGGGTTGCTGCCCGAGGCCGGCAATGGCGGACAAATCTGAATCGCCGTGGGCCTGGAAACGGCCCTGGAAGTGGGACGACGCTGCCGCGAAACAGGCCGCGCAAAAGGGGTTCGCGCCTTCACGCGCGGCCGAGCGCGCCTATGAGCGCCAACTGAAAAGCGTTGCCGCGCAGATACAGAGCACCCTGAAAACATCCCCTCCCGAACAGGCCGAAGCGCTGCTGCGCAAGTATGCGGAAATCATTGAGCCCTGGGCGCGGCAGAGCGCCGTAAACATGGTTCAGGCGGCGCAAAAAAAGAATCTCCAGACCTGGAAGACGGCGGCCAACCGCATGGGGCTTGACATGCGCGTCCTGCTCAATTCGCCGGGCATCGGCGAGGCGGTCCAGGCCCGCATCGCCGAAAATATCAGGCTTATCAAAACCATTGTGACCGGCTCGGCCGATAAGGTGGCGGAGATAACGCAGGAGGCGCTGGTCTCCGGCTCACGGGCGGAAGACATTGCCAGGCGTATTCAGGCCGTGGGCGAGGTGAGCGAGCACCGGGCGCGCGTCATTGCCCACACGGAAGTGAGCAAGGCCGGTACGGCCTTGACGCGGGCCAGGGCGGCTGACGTCGGCTCCACCGGCTATATCTGGCGCACGGCCAGGGACGGGGACACGAGACCCAGCCACCGAGCGATGGAAGGGGTTTTCGTCAAGTGGGACGAGCCGCCCGTGCTGGACAACATGCGCGGGCACGCGGGCGAGTTCCCCAACTGCCGCTGCTACCCTGAGCCGGTGATACCGCGCAACGACGACGGCGCCGGGGGCGTGTTCAAACCGCCGTTGCCGACGCGGGGGAGCGAGCATAACGCAGGGGGCAAGGTTGCGCTCAGCCAGTGGGAAAAAACCACGATGCCGGCACTGGAAACAGGGGCGACTGCCGA
>JAISOT010000020.1 GCA_031275465.1 Desulfovibrio sp. | reverse complement strand
CTTGGCGTTGTTTTCCATGAACTGGCGGAGCAGAAGGAATGCAAAATATTGGAAGGACGTTTGCTCCTCGACCATGTGCATATGCTGGTGAGTATTCCACCAAAATTGGCTGTTTCTTCAGCAGTTGGTTTTATCAAAGGGAAAAGTGCCATTTATATCGCTCGCAATTTTTTCGGACGCAGACGAAATTTTACAGGTGAAAGTTTTTGGGCGCGTGGATTTTATGTTTCTACCGTTGGAGTTGATGAAGATTTGATAAGGAACTACATCAAACGCCAGGAAAAAGAAGACCAACGCCTTGACCAGTTAAAGTTGTTTTAGGTTGCCGCCTTTAGGCGGCTCATATATTCAACCGCTTTGAGCGGTTCACGCTATCTCAAGCCCCCGGCTTTGCCGGGGGTACATGACTCCTTGTCCACAGTCATAACGGGAACCAACAGCGTACCGTCCACTTCCTCGCGTACCCCAAAGGCCCGGACACCCTTGGCTTGTAGATAAGGGTTATTGTCAGAAGCCCAATCGCTGGCGATCCATTTTGTATGCGCTTCCCGCGCCGTTTTTTGTTGGCGTTCCAGAATGAGCCGCTGCCGTTCTTTCTGGTTTTGGATGATTTTGGCGCGTTGGGCTTCTACCTGATCGTTGGTCAGCGTATGGCCGGTGGCAACCCAGGTCGTTTTTTCGCCGGCGCTGAAATTCTGCATCCAGCCGGCAGGACGTTCATCAAGATAGCCGCAGTATGCGCCATCAAGGTCGCCGCCGCTCCTGCCAATGAGCGGAACACGATGTATCTGCCCATCCATGATCGGCGCTTTGCCGCGTAAATCCAGACCGGCTTGTTCCAAGGCGTGGGCAAATTCCTCTTGAGGCGGCATAGACGGTTCCGGTGCGGGAGCTTTTTCCGGCATCCACGCGGCCAGCGGCGTGAGGTCAGTGCCTTCCGGCGCGTACCAGAGCTTGTTATCCTTGTCCCACTTCGCGCCGAGCTTCTTTGCCCGTTCCTTTTCCTTGTACGGAACGGCGAGAAATGTTTTTTCTGTAGCCGGATTTGTCGGAAGGCCCATAGCGGCTATCCCTTCTTCTTTTTCAAAGGATTTTCCACGCCGGGCGGTCTTTTCCGGCTGCACAGCCTGTTCCGGGGCTTCCTGCCGGAGTTCCTTTTTCCGTTCCAGGTCAAAGACGTATTCCTTGATTTTCTCCGCGTCCCGGCAAGCCCGCACAATTTCGTAGGGGTCTTCTTTCAGAACTTGAATCCACGACTGCACATAGGCGGCATGTTGCCTTCTTGAAGGCGTTCAATGATTTTGTTGGCAAACTCTTCATGGAACGGGGGCCGTTTCGCCTTTTCCGGCTTCTTATCAGTAGTTGCCGACATAGATCACCTCCCCGGAGTTGGTGACGGTCAAAAGGCCGTCTTCCACAATGTCAGCCAGCGTAATGGCCTCTTCCACAAACGCCCCCAGGTAGTCCGCAAGATCGGGATCAAGCGGGACGCCGAGAACAACGGGGTTTTCTTCGATTTGCCGGGCAATGGCCGTTGCCGCGGCGCGTAAATATTCCTTGTTTTGCATGGTCAGTTTCCTTTTGGGGTAAAAATGAAAACAGGTTCGATCCGCTGGAGGCTTTCCAGCGGAACAAACCCGAAATAACGGCTGTCGAAACTGCCGGGATGGTCGGCCAGCACAAAGGCCATGCCGGAAGGAACGACACCCGGCGTCAGGGCCGAAGGTATGGAGCGCCCACGGCTGTCCACGGAGCGGATCGGGAACGTCGCAGGATCAACAAAATCGCCCGGCAGCCCGGCCAGACGCTTGAGCAGGGGCCGCAGCCCGGAGGGGCAGGAACCGGCTTCCAGATAACCGCGCTCCAGAGCCAAATCCGCGAACTCGCCTTCCAGACAAAAACTCACCAGATCGTTTCTCTCTGGAACGCCGAAAACAACGCGATAGATGCCCTTTGGCAAAGACGGCGTGGGGTTGACGCGAAGGCCCGCGCCGAAGACCAGGGCGAGAGCCAGGGCCAGCCAGATCACCGAGAACAGCGCCCGTCGCGCCCGGCTATGAAGCGAAATACTGTTCATAGGAAGCCTCTTTCTTTTCAGACGGTGCGCCAGTTACGGAAGGCGCGGCGGGAACGGGCGTTGCCGAGTACCACGCCGCAGGGCGCGGCTCATAAATGGAATCCGTTATGCCGCTCTGGTATTGGGAAGTCAGGCCGGGAACCGGGATTTTGGCGCGGGCCGAAAAGACCGGATCGAAGAAATAGAGAATTTGCCGACCATAGATAGGCGACTGCCCGGCAGTGAAAATGAGCATGTCGCCGGGCTTTAGCACCCGGCCTTGCGAATCCTTCTCCGGGCCGGGCAGCCTCATGCACTCATCCGGCGTGAGTAGGGGCCGGGCCGTTTCCGTGACGTTGACCGAGGCGTTTTTCATGTGGCCGGTACGCGAACCGGAGAGCGACACCTTTTCTTCCACGACAGTGGTTTTTCCGGTCATGTCGGAAAGAGTTTTGGCGGTTTCAATGGTGTTGGGGGCGTAAGCTATACGGACATGGCAGTTTGCCATGAGCGCGTTATCCTTGCCGTACACGGCGTTGAGTTGGGTAATATCCTGAACAATGATGTAGACCTTGCCGCCGTACCCGGCGATGTAGGCCAATGCTTTTTCCATTATTGGCAGCTTGCCCAGGCTCGTGAACTCGTCCAGCAGAAGCAGAAGGCGGTGTTTGTACCCGGCCTTGCTGGCACCGTCCGCAAACTCCATCTTGGCGCAGATACGGCGCACGATCATATCTACCATGAGCCGCAGCAGCGGACGCATCCGGTCAATGTCAGCCGGGGAAATGACCAGATACAGGTTCACCGGCTTGTCATGGTTCATCAGATCGTGAATGCGAAAATCGCAGGAGGCGGTGTTCAGGGCCACAACAGGATCGCGATACAGGGCCAGATTGGTCAAAGCCGTGGAGACAACGCCGCTTGCCTCGTTTTCCGCCTTGTTCAACATCTCTCGCGCTGAACTGGCGATGAACACATGCGCCTTGTCACCACCTTCACCATTGGGAAACATCTCCCGCAGCAGCTTGGCATGATCCGTTGCCACCATTTCTTTGAACAAATCCTGAATGGTGCGGCTCTCGTCAGCCAACATGCAGGAAAGGTCATAAAGGGTGGCCGTCCGCTTTTGGGCGTGACGGGTCATGATGCAGCAATGCAGAATCGCCCCGCCCAGCATGGCGAAAGCCGCTTTGCTCCAGTGATCCTCCAGCCCCTTGCCGTTGGGGTCTACCAGCATGGCGGCCATGTTCTGCACGTCCGGTATCGCCAGCAGCGTATCAAGTCGTATTTCTTCCAGGGGATTGAAGCGAGCGGACGCTCCGGAAGGGTCGGAGGGGTCAAAGCGCAAGACAAGCTGATCTTGCGACTTGCGCCAGCCCGCCGTAAGCGCCCAATTCTCGCCCTTGATGTCCAGAACGATGCTGGAGCCTTCCCAGGCCAGGAGCGTAGGCAGAATCAGGCCCACCCCCTTGCCGGAGCGCGTGGGCGCGAACACCATAATGTGTTCCGGGCCGTTGTGCCGGAGGTAGAGTTGCGTTTCTTCGGGCCTGGATTTGAGCTTTCGCAGCAGCAGCGCGGCCCCGGCGTACTTTTTGAGCCAGCCGCCCACATAAACGCCCTTACCCTCAAAATAGCCCATCGTGCGAATTTCTTTCTCTTCCGCCCACCGCGCCGAGCCGTGCAGATTGGCATTGGATCGCAATTTTTTCTGGAAGCAAAGCCAGACGCCGATAATGACGAATTGCGGGAGCAGAAAAAGAGCCTGGCTGTGAGCTATGGCCTGATCAATAAAACCGTAGGTATCGCTTGCCCCGAACCGCTCCTGCCAGACAAAGGCCGACCACGGGGCATACCACGACAGATCGAAAGCCATTCCCCACGGCTGGCCGAGGGCTGGCTGATAATCAAAAAACGCCGCAATGCGCTGAGTCGCCAGAACCATGCTGCCAAGACCGAGCAGCAGCATGAACGGCAGATAGAGCCAGCGTAGCGGCGTCTTTTGTGGAGATTTCTCCCCCAAACCGTATTGAGCTTTTTTCGCGCACATGACGTTCTCTTGTGGAGGCCGCCCGCTCAGATAAGGGCGGCGCGGAGTCGGGGCGCGAGGCTCGCAGGAGGGAAAAACTATCGTTGCTGGCGGTAAGGCCGCTCAAACACCAAGTCTTTCGTCACAATGACGTTGAACTGGTAGCCGGGCCGGATTTCCAGCGTGGGCTTGATGTTCAGGTTTTTTTGCAAAAGTTGGAGCGTGGCCTGTCCGAGTTGCGCGGCCAGGGCGGAACCCATTTCATTCTGGAGCGTGGGTTTGTCGCTGTCGGAACCGCTGCTGTCCAGTGAATCCATCGTATAGGCCATGCCGCCGGAAATCATGCTCATCAGGATGGCCGAGCCGAAGATACGGAAGTAGTGGTTGTCCACCTTGTCGGCATACCCGGCGTAGCCGCTCTGGTCGGAACCGGGCATGGCTCCAAGGGTGATTGCGGAACCATCAGGGAAGACAACGCGGTTCCAGGCGACCAAAACCCGTTCCTGCCCGTATATTACGCGGGAATCATAGACGCCGAAGAGTTTCGCCCCTTGGGGCAGCAGCAGATGGTTTCCCGTGGCCGTGTCAAAGACGTTTTGGGAAACTTGGGCAATGATATTGCCGGGCAAGTCGGAATTGATGCCCGTAACCATGATGCCGGGAATCACCGCGCCGGTCTTGACCTCATACTTTTGCCCGGCAGTTCTGGCATTGGGCAGAATCCAGCTCACATCTTTCTTGGCCCGGTCAAAGAACGCCTCTTTATCCTTGTCCGCAGCCGGGTCATAGCCGTTCTCCCGCAGCGCGGAAGCATCGGGCATGGTCATGGCTGGCCTATCCGGCGCGGAGCCGGAGCCGCCAGACGCAGCCGGGGCTGTATTCATCTGGCTGGCCTTCTGGACGCCGAGCGGAGCCGAAAGCGCGGTCAGTTGGGCTTGGGCCTTCATGCGCCGGAGGTTTTCCAATTCCTGCCGGTAGTTGTCGGACTGGCTTTTGTCGGACTGCACCACGATCAGCGGTTCCCGTTTCGCGCCGTTCTGTGCGGGCGCATCCGGCACGACCAACGCGGGCGACCCGGCTGGCGGGGCTAAAGCAAGGCCGCGCCCTTCACCCATGAGCAGCGGTTTTTCTTCCTCTTTAATATCGACTTTCGGCGTCCCGGCCTGTTCTTCTTCCTGATTATGGGCAAAGTTCACGCTGTAAACCAGGATGCCGAGCAGGAACAGCCCGGCCAGAAGCACGGCATAGAGCGGCCATTTGCTCATGCGGGCGGCGTTGACCTTTTTGGTCGGCTCCAGACTGTTGGGGGTAGCGTCAGACATTGTTTCCCCCTATTCGTTGAGGAAACTGCGGGTGGCGTCATACGCCTTGCCCGCCGTTTCCCTGGTTTTGTCCGCAGCCTTTTGCAGCATGGAACGCCTGAACTCTATTTCCGTGCGGCTTTGCCCAGCTTCGGGCTGGCCACTGGCCGTGTAAGCCCGCGCAATGGATTTGCCGCTGTTCTCATTGTCCGAAATGCGGAGTTGCAGATACCACGCGGATTTTTCGTCCATCGCGTCCAGGGTGTAGGCGATTGCCAGGGCATCGGGCCGAGCATCGGGAACCAGCGTAAAACCCTTTGTCCGCAAACGGTTTTCAAAGGCTTGGGCAAAACCGTTGTCCACGTCCTTGGCCGGAACGAGGTGAACAGACGTGTGGCCCGGAGGATACAGGGAGGCGAGGCTGTCCACGGCATCGGCAGCGATAGCGGCAACGGCGTTATCTTCCGGCAGCGGCCCGCAGTAGGAACCGACAGGCCCGCGCCCCGCGCAGCCCGAAGCCAGGAGCACCATGAGCAGGAACGGAAAAATGAGAGTGCGCATCACTTTTTCCCCCTTATGACTTCCACTTTTTCCTGTTCGCCGTCCACACCGACAATGAGCGCGATCCGCTCAAAAAGGCCGTCCACCACCATAGCGGCGTCTTTCACTCGGTAATTGACCAGCACGTCACGGCTCCCTTTGCGGACGAGCAGCACGGGCATTTCCCCGGACGCGGTTTTTTCCGGCAGCCGGATAAATGTTTGCCGTCCGTCATCGTAGACGCGCTCCGGCTTCCAGCTTGCCTTGCCCTTGACCTCGTAGTTGAAATTGAGCGTGGATAAATCCGCGTGCTGGCCGTCAATGAAGGTGGAATTCCATTCGCGCTCTTTGGCTTCCTTGACTTGTCGGGCCGCGTTCTGGCGGTTCAGGGAAACGGCTCTTTGGCTGAATTGACGATGCGGGGGCCAGAGGGCGGGAGAGATTTTGGCGTTGACAGCTGCGCGGTATTGGCTGGCTTTTGCTCTTTGGTGGCGGCGGGAGAAGCGTTTTTAGTCTCTTTCTGCAAAATTTGGCAGAAAGTGACATAGGCCATAGAAATGAGCTTTTCCTCCGTCAGGAGTTCGTGAACCAATTTTTTGGAATGGCCTTGCGCCAGAAGGATTTTTATTTCTTCAAACTGAGCAAGGAACTGCACATAGGCCATCGTGCGCCGTAACGGTTCATTTGTGGGCATGGCTGGCCTCGGCTTCAAGTTGGGCTTCCAGGAGCTTCGCGCTGATCAGCCTGGATATGCGCGGCGGGAGTTCTTCCCCGCGTTCAACTTTTCGGCGGATATTCCTGTATTGCCTGTCGGTATATCCAAGTTTTTCAGCGAGTTCAGTATGTGTTCCCAAAAGTCGAAAGAACAAATTAATGGCTTCCCACATAGCTTTTCCTTGTTTTTTCCTGCAACAGGAATTTCCTCTTTACTAAGCCCAAAATTTCCTGTAGACAAGGAAAGAACTTCCGGTCAGATAAATTTTCTTGAAATTTTTGCCGAAAGATCTTTGTCTGAATAAAACGGAGAGTCAGGATGACCGCCAAAGCCGCATATAACCCGCCTTTCACCGTCACCCCCGCGATTTTGCGCATGGTTGGGGAAATTAGTGAAATGGTCGGACGCCTCTCCGCGCAGCAGGAAAACGCCGCCTTGCTGCGGTTGCGCCGAGCGAACCGTATCCGCACCATTCAGGGATCACTCGCCATTGAAGGCAACAGCCTCAGCGAAGAACAGATCACGGCCATTCTGGAAGGCAAGCGTGTTCTGGCCCCGCTCCGCGAAATTCAGGAAGTACGTAACGCCCTTGCCGCCTATGATCGCCTAGAGCAATGGTCGGCCCACAAAGAGACGGATCTGCTGGCCGCACACGCCATGTTGACGGCTGGACTGATCGACGAGAGCGGACGCTACCGCTCAGGCGGGGTAGGCGTTATGGCGGGCAGCAAGGTCATGCACATGGCTCCGCCAGCCAAACGCGTTCCTCTTTTGATACAGGACTTGCTGACCTGGCTCGAAAAAGCGGAACACCATCCGCTTATTGCCAGTTCGGTTTTTCACTACGAATTTGAATTCATTCATCCTTTTGCGGACGGCAACGGACGCATGGGCCGCTTATGGCAGACACTCATCCTTTCGGCATGGAATCCGGTCTTTATCCGCATTCCGGTGGAAAGCCTGGTGTATGAACACCAGCAGGAATACTATCAGGCCTTGCGGGAGAGCACGGGCCAAGGGCAGTGCGCACCGTTCATCGAATTCATGCTGTCCATGATTCGCGGTGCAGTGGCGGAAATGGATACCCCCCAAGTCGCCCCTCAAGTAACCCCCCAAGTCGAAAAATTGCTGTCCATTTTGAAAAAAGCCACAGATGGCGGAATGGCGCGGGAAGAGCTGCAAAATGCGCTGGGCCTGAAGGACAGGAAATCTTTCCGCCAGCTTTACCTTGTGCCCGCATTACAGGCGGGATTCATCGAAATGACCCTGCCGGACAAGCCGAACAGCCGCTTGCAGCGGTATCGCCTGGCCTCTGACCAGGGTGTTAAATGATATGGAGGCGTAAATGACCTTTAGCCATAAACTTGAGCGGGCCTTTGTGGAACTGGTGGACAGCCGGGCGGAACGCAGAAACTTCGGCAAAGGAGAGTTCGCCGCCCAGGTCTGGCCGGATGTGCCACCCAAAGCGGCGGCATCCCGGTGGTCGGCCATTCGCGGTAGGGCTACCCATACCGGCAAGCCGCAGAGCGTGGCGATTGCCGATGCCCAGCGCATGGCTGAGGTTTTGGGCGAGGACTTAAGTTATCTTCTTGCCGTGGCCAAAGAAAACGCCAGTCGGTGAAAGAGGATCGTATGCATCGACCCAAAGTCAGCGTCTTTCTTGCCGTCAGCCTGGACGGCTACATTGCGGGAGAAAAGGACGAACTCTCCTGGCTGGAGACGTATTCCGGCGATACGCCGGAAAGTACCGGCTACGCTGCCCTGATGGATTCTGTTGATACTATGGTGTTTGGCAGAAATACCTATGATGTGGTGTTACCCTTTGAGCCTTGGCCATATGCGGGGAAAAAGATTTCCTGATTACGCACCAGATTCAGCTAATTTTAAGAGCCTGTACGGCATCGGTGGAGTTCTGAGTGCGACATACGCGAGTCGGGCAAACATATCCGGCAAACTGAATCTGCGATTGAA
>JAISOT010000215.1 GCA_031275465.1 Desulfovibrio sp. | reverse complement strand
GCAACGATAGAGGAACTCCAATCGCAAATTTCGGCTTGGGCAAGCAAACGAAACGCTGATACGAAATCAGTCGATTGGCAGTTCTCAACGGATGATGCCAGGGTCAAACTGAAATGGCCTTATCCTAAAATATAACTTTGTCGGTGCAATAGTATGGGATCGAAGTACATTACCATTCAATCCGTCAGCCGGGCCATGGCCATTATGGAGCATCTGGCCTATACGGGACACGACACCGGCATAACAGCCATAGCTAACGGCGTTGCCCTGCATAAAAGCACCTGTTTCGGGTTGCTGCATACGCTCCGGGAGTTGGGATATGTTTTCCAAGACGAGAAAACCGGCCACTACAGTTTAGGGATAAAAGTTTTCGAACTGGGACAGCGGTACACGGTGAATCTGGACCTCAGGCACGTGGCGCAACCGCATCTCACCGCCTTGTCCGAGGAATCTCTTGAGACCGTGCATCTGGTGATCCGTGAAGGGTTACATGCGGTATATATTGATAAGATCAACGGCCCGCACGCCATGACCATTTCTTCTCAGGTGGGGCAGCGGGCGCGTCTGTATTGTACCGGGGTCGGCAAGGCCATTCTGGCCAACATGAGCCAGAAGGAGATGGAGGCTGCCTTGCCGAAGACGCTGGAGCCAATGACGAAGTATACCATCACGGACAGGAAAAAACTCGTCAACCATCTGCAGGAGATAAAGAAAAGCGCTCTCAGCGTGGATAATCAGGAAATTGAGTTGGGCTTGATGTGTATAGCGGCACCGATTTTTAATGCCGATTGCGCGGTTGTCGCTGCCATCAGTATTTCTGCCCCCACAACCCGTTTGTCTGAGAAAAGGGTGAAAACCCTCAGCATCAGCCTGAAGGAAGCGGCCAAGTCCATCTCCAGAAAACTGGGCTGTCGGGATTGTTTTCTTGAAAGTACCTATCAGGGCGCTCCTGCTCCCCGCGACGCCAAGTATAACTTTCTTCAGGCACGCTCCGCCCCCATTCCCCCTCCTGACGACGAAATACGCGTGCAAAGCGAAGGCGATTTGTCGTCAGAGCCTGGCGGATCCCAAGTGTTGTGTCGCAAGTGACGCAACACGATTTTCACCGCATTTTTTCAGTCGCAATTCTCTGAAAATTTTTTGACCGCAATCTGAAGAATTCAGCTCAACTTGGTGAATTTGTTAATTTCCCCAGCGGCAATATATTTATTTGCCGCCCTTGACATTTTATTTGGCATGGATGAAAATAGAACATAGTTCTATAATATAGAATAAAAGACCGGCCAAGGCGGCATCTGTTTTAATCACACGCGGAGTTCTTATGAAAACCATTACCCTCAAAGCGCGAATAAACTCTGCTCGTTGCATCGGCTGCGGTAATTGCGCCAAAATGTGCCCCACACTCGCCATCTTCATGAAAGGCAAAAAAGCCGTGGTGGACGAAGGCCGATGTCTGGCCTGCGCCAACTGCCATCAACGCTGTCCTGTAGAGGCGGTGACTTTGGAAAAATTGGACAAGCCGTTTACCGTCCGGGCGGTGACGCGCGATTTCGAGCGGGAGGCAGTAGAAGCAATGTGCATCAAAGCAGGTTTCAACCCTGGGCAGATACTTTGCTACTGCACCGCCACCCGCGCGGAAGAAGTGGCTGCCGCGATTATTCAAGGGGCTGAAACTCCTGAAGAGATATCATTCCGCACGGGCCTTCGTATGGGATGTTCAGTGGAGTGTATCCAGCCCGCCTTGCGCATGCTGGAAGCGGCAGGCATAACGCCCACGCCCCCCGAAGGGGGGTGGCAATGGTACGGGAGAACCCCTGTCCTGCAGGAAATTTCTCAGGAAGTGAAATCGAAGTACAACCATCGGGGGTTTTACTTTGACAGCGACATCGCATTATTCGCGGAAGTCGTGAAGTCGGAGAGGAGGTAAGTCATGTCAAATCCCCCCATTATTCCCGCATTGCCGCGTGTTTCGCAATATGGCGTCGCGCCCGGGCAGGTCACCAAACGCGCCGCGGAACTGCCGGGCATGACTTCCGTTATGCTTGCGGAGCTGTATCCTGATTCTCCGCCCGCCATTTATCCCGGAGCCGAAGATGTTTCCGTGGTTCGCAAACATACCGTAAGCGCGCTTAAAAAAGTGAATATGGACATGATCGGGCCGGAGCAGTCCGTAAATATCTGCGCCTCGCATCATGGTTTTACATTGCTTGGCGGCGCGCCTTACGCGGAAATGCTGAGGACGGTCCGCGATGAGATCGAAAATCGCACGGGCTGCAGGAATATTCGCCTCCGCGCCGGCGTCGGGCTTCGGTTCCGCGAGACTGAAGAATACATCAAATCTTTCGGCCTGGATGCGTATTTCGGCAAGGGCAAGGCCAAGGGGGTGGCTCCCATTGACGAGGGCATCCCCATTGAGACGGAGATTGGCACACTCTACGGCATCAAGGCCGTGTACGATGCGGATTGGATAGTGCACGCCCATAACAGCGATGTGCGCGAGGTGCATTTCCACCGTCAGGTTGACAGGGCCGTCAAGCCTTTCGGCATGTCTTATGCCCGCATAGAAACACGCTCCACCTATCACCAGAACCTGGGGCCCCGTGGAGCCAACTTCACGGCCAGGGCCATTTTTGCTTCCGATTTCGTACAGTCGAAATTCGCTTTTGCCGCCTTTCTGGACATGTCGCCCGTCGGGGTCATCGGCGTTGACGCGGACAACGACCTGTACGCGCTGAATGATCGCCTCACCATTGCCGGATGCCGGCACTACGGCAAGATCATGACCTTGCTCGGCGAAGTGGACGAGTGCATCGCGGTGCTTGATTTCCCCTGCCCCGTGCCCTACGTGTTCGCTGCCGGAGTTATTTACGCAAACTTCGCAGGCGCCAATACGGACCTTTTCGATCTGGACATGGCGCTCCCGGCGTACACTTGGTACACTGAGGCGTTTTACGGCAGGAATGGCCCCCTCCTTGAATCCATTCCCCCGGTCAATCCCGCCATCAAGATGTGTGTGCACAACTACGCCTGGGGCGGCTACCCCAGCGCCTTCTTCAGCGAGCGGATACCGACCCTGGTGGTCGGCGGGGAACAGGCCGCAGTTATGGATCGCGATTCTCAAAACGTTGAATACATGGCGCACGCCATGATCGCCAAAAATCTCGATAGCGCCATGCATTTTGCCCATGCCGCTTCCGGCACGGACAAGATTATCGTTTTTGACGGCGCGGCCGGCGGCATTAACGTGAGTACGTCGCTGGCCGGGCTTCTGCGGGAAAAAGCGCCGGGAGTAGGCCGTCGTGTTGATGGTGAACTGCTGCCCAAGTGGTTGCGTCAGCGCGGTATTGATCCCATGACCGCGCTTGGCTGACGGCGCCGCGGGGAACACGGCGATGGCAGCAGATCTCAGGGACAGCATTTTTCAGGCTCTTGAAGGGCAGGAGTTCGTCGCATCCCTGTACATGCGTGACGGGGGGGTTGTCTGCGGCGTGGAACATGCCTGTGATATGCTTTTGGCCCTGAAGTGTACGATACTCCATGCCTTGCGTGATGGCGATGTGGCGGGCGCGTCCGGACCGGCGCTGGTTTTTTCCGGGTCCGCCAAAGCCGTCGCAATGGCCGAGGATGTTGTCATCGGCTGCATTGCCAAGACCACGGGCATAGCCAGAGCAACCGCTCAAGCCGCAAACCTCGTGAAAATGCATTCCGGCGGCCGGGTACGCGTAGTTTCCGGCGCGGCCAAGAAAATGCCCGATAAAATCAAAGGGCAGGTGCGTCACGCCATTCATGTGGGCGGCGGCATGGGGCGCATGGCGGATGAACCCTTTGTCTATCTCGACAAAAATTATGTGCGCATGTTCGGCTCGGTAGCGGCAACGCTTGACGGCATCAGCCACATGCGGGGATTTACGCGGGTCATCCAGCTGCGGGGGTTCATGGAGCCTCTTGAGGCCGAAGCCCGCGCCGCTCTCGAAAGGGGCGCGGAGATACTGATGGTTGACACCGGCGTCGTGGAGGATCTGGACACGGTCGCCCGCCTCGCGCATGAGTGCGGAAAACGCGGTCAGGTTTCCATCGCCTTCGCGGGGGATGTCACTCTTGACCGCATAGCCGAACTGTGCGGACACGATGTTGACATTATTGATATCGGCGCCGCCATTGTGGACGCTCCTCTTGCGGATTGCACACTGGATGTCGCGCTTCGCCCCGCGGTCACGGAATCCGCGAATGGCCTTGAACTGAATCTGCTCCAGAAAACGGAACTGCGCATTGACGGCATCACCCTGAATGGAGCGAATCTGACGGACATCGCGGCGACTGCCGCCGGATGTCTTTCACTCCCGCCCGACAAGGTACTGGTCATCGACGTACGACCCGGCCAGATCGCGCTGGATATTCTCATCCCCGCTATCCGCGCGGATCAGATCTTCGGCAGGGAAAAAACTCTGCTTCGCGAACTGGCCGCACTGCCCGGTGTCACCCTTGAACCGGGGGCAAGCGTACACTCGGAAGGCATACTGGGGATGATAGCTATTGATGAGGACAAGGTTCCGAAAATCCTGACAAAGGTCAGGCGCATGAGCGCGTCGCTCCAGAGCCGCAAACAGGGGAGTGTGCGAATTTTCCCGACAGGGTTTGAGCTCGTTGAGCGGCAAATTGAGGATACAAACACCCCGTACCTGGTGAAGTTGTTCAGTGAGGCCGGATTCATCGCGGAAGCGGGTGAAGCCCTGCCGGACAGCTGCGACGCCCTGGCCGCCGCCCTGTCCGGCGCTGCGGCGGCATGCGGCGTCGTAATCACCACCGGAGGAGTTGGCGCGGAAGACAAGGATTTCACTGTGGAAGCCGTCAGGCGTCTTGATCCCCGGGCCGCCACGCCCTATCTCGTTCAGTTCGCCAGAGGGGAAGGGCGTCACGCCAAGGACGGCATTCGCATAGCCGTTGGCGGGAAAGACGCCTGTCTGCTGATTGCCCTGCCCGGTCCCAACGATGAGGTGCGTCACGTCGCTCCGGTATTGCTTCAGGGCATCAAGGACAGGCTGGACAAGGAGCGCCTGGCCAACGCGCTGGCCGGCAGCCTGCGCGAAAAACTGCGCATGGCGAACATCGCGGGCAATCATGGGCAGATGCGTAAAGGAGCAAATCATGGACGCGAATAAGATCCGAATGCTGGCCGGCATCCTCGCCGACGCGGAAAAAATGCGGAAACCAATCGAGCCTCTGACCGGAAAGTTTTCGGACATGACCATCGCAGACGCTTACAGTGTGCAGATGGCCGGGGTGAAAACCAGAGTGGGCTCTGGCGGCAAAATTGCGGGCAAGAAAGTGGGGTTGACCTCCAGAGCCATGCAGGAAATGCTTGGCGTCTCGGAACCGGACTTCGGCCATTTGTTCGCCGCCATGGAGTTCAAGGAACATATGCCCGTGCCGGTATCCAGATTTCTTCAGCCCAGAATAGAGGCCGAACTGGCCTTCGTGATGGCCGAAGACGTAACGGGTCCGGGCGTCACATCCGTGGATGTGCTTCGCGCGACGGCGGCCGTTGTGCCCTCCTTTGAAATCATTGACAGCCGCGTGGCGGACTGGAGGATCAAAATCCAGGATACCATCGCGGACAATGGTTCCAGCGGAGGGTTTGTCACAGGTTCGCAACTCATGCCCGTTGGCGCCGTTAATCTGAAATATGTGGGCATGGTGCTGGAAAAAAACGGTCTGGTGCTGGACACAGCGGCGGGCGCCGCAATCATGGGACATCCCGCGCAATCCGTAGCCTGGCTGGCAAACGCCTTGGGCATTATGGGCGTGCCTTTAAAAAAAGGCGAAATCGTGCTTTCCGGTTCGTTTACCAAAGCGTATCCCGTTGCCGCAGGCGACGTGTTCATAGCCACCTTTGGCGGCCTCGGTTCTGTTTCCATTGTTTTTGGCACGTAAATCGGCAGATAAGGAGAAGTGTCCACATGCGAAAGCTCAAGAGCGCAATCCTCGGACCCGGCAATATCGGCATGGATCTTATGTACAAGATTATGAGCCGGGGAAAGAACATTGAACTTAAGCTTGTATCCGGCATTGTGGCCGGTTCGCGCGGGCTTGCCCTCGCCAGGGAGAACGGTTTTGAAACCTCTCTGGACGGGGTGGAAAGCATTCTGGCCGATCCGGAAATCCGCCTTGTTTTTGAATGTACCAGCGCCAAGGCTCACCTGGCCAATGCCCCAAGATACAGGGAAGCGGACAAGATCGCCATTGATTTGACGCCGGCCGCGGTAGGCCCTTACGTGGTGCCGGCCGTGAATCTGGAGCAGCATGTCGGCGGCGGCAACTTCAACATGGTCACCTGTGGGGGGCAGGCCACCGTACCCTTGGTGGCTGCCGTCAACGCGGTAACTCCCGTGGAATACGCTGAAATTGTGGCTACCTTGGCCAGCAAGAGCGCCGGGCCAGGCACGCGCGCCAACATTGACGAGTTCACGGAAACCACGGCTGACGCGGTGGTTTCCGTGGGCGGCGCCAAAACAGGCAAGGCCATCATCATCCTGAACCCGGCGGAGCCTCCCCTGCTGATGCGCAATACCGTTTACTGCAAGGTGCAAAACCCTGACGGGCATATTGCCCGGATCAACGCGCAAGTCAGCCTCATGGTGGAAAAGGTCAGGCAATACGTGCCCGGCTACCGCCTGCGCCTGGGGCCGGAACTGGACGGCGACCGGGTAATCATGATGGTTGAGGTCGAGGGCGAGGGTTCATATCTGCCCAAATATTCCGGCAACCTGGATATCATTACAGCAACCGCCTTGGCCACGGCGGAGGAAGTCGCCGCGCGCATTCTGCATTCCTGCCCCAAAAATAGAGGTGAAAGATAATATCATGAAAAAATTCAGAATCATAGATTCAACACTGCGCGATGGTATGCACGCAGTGAGCCACAAGTTCACGCCTGACGATATGGCGGCCATAGCCGCCGCCCTGGATGCGGCCGGCCTGGATACCGTTGAAATCGGCCATGGCGACGGACTTGGCGGATCGTCCTATCAGTATGGATTTGCCGCCGCCACGGATGTGGAATACCTCAAGGCAGTCAAATCCGTACTGACCAAGACCAAGCTGGCCGTGCTGCTGTTGCCGGGCATCGGCACGCACAAGGATTTGGAAAAAGCCGCGAAATTCGGGGCCAATACCGTACGCATAGCAACGCATGTGACTGAGGCGGATATTGCCGAGCAGCACGTGCAGATAGCGAAATCGCTCGGCATGGAAGCGATTTGTTTCCTGATGATGGCCCACATGTCCCCTACGGCGAAGGTGGTGGAACAAGCCAGGCTGTTCGACGGCTATGGCGCTGACGTTATATATGTGACCGACTCGGCGGGCGCCCTGCTGCCGCATCAGGTTAAGGAACGCATTGCCGCAGTCAAAGAAGCTGTTTCCGTACCCGTTGGTTTTCATGCGCATAACAATCTGGGGCTCGCCGTGGGCAATACTCTGGCTGCGGTGGCGGCAGGCGCTTCTTCCGCAGATGGTTGCCTGTGCGGCCTTGGCGCTGCTGCGGGCAACGCGCAGACGGAAATTTTGGCCGCCGTGTTTGACCGCATGGGTATCCGCACTGGCGTGGATCTGTACAAGGTAATGGATGCGGCGGAAGATGTGGTGCAGCCGCGTATGCACCGGCCCCAGGTTGTGGGCAAACTTGGCCTTACCACTGGCTGGGCGGGCGTTTATGGCAGTTTCATGCTGCACGCGACACGCGCCGGAAACAAGTACGGCATTGATCCGCGCGACATTTTGGTTGAGCTTGGCCGTTTGAAAACAGTGGGGGGGCAGGAAGATTTGATTATCGACGTAGCCAGCAGGTTCGCCAGAGAAGCCAGGACTGTTTGAAAACGTCTGGCGCAGCGTGTTTGGAGCGAAATTCACTTCAAGCGGGAGCGCCTTTTTTCTTAGCGCTCCAGTCTTTTAAAGCGCGGAACGCCAACGCGCACGGCTGAAGCCGGGATTCGCCATGAAACAATATTTGGCAAAACGTATCGCAAGGTTGCAGGCGGAAATGCTGAAGTCCCGCATGGATGCCGTGGTCTTCGCCGACCGGGAAAACCTGATCTACTACGCTGATACCGTGGAAATTGAGTGCATGGCCGCTGTCATTCCCGTGGCGGGTGAGCCCGTACTGTGCTGTTTGTGGCTGGATGCGCCGTATGTGAAGGCGCGTTCAGGGGCGGACAGAATCAGAGCTTACAAGTTTCCGTCTTCCGCCATCGGCCCGGCGATTGTCGGGGCGATGAAGGAATTGGGGCTCAATGATCCGGTGGTCGGCTTTCACAAATATTTTGTGGAGTTCCCGGTGTTCGATGCCGTCAGAAGCGCGTTTCCCGGCATGCAGTGGCGCTCGGCGGCGGAGATTACCTACCGCGTGCGTTCGGTCAAGGATGCGGGGGAAATGGCGCGGATAGCCGATGCCTGCGCGTATGTGGATATCGGCATGCGCGCGGCCGTGGACTTTCTGTGTCCAGGCGTCACAGAGGTGGCTGTCCTGGCTGAGGCGGACTACGCAATGCGCAAGGCCGGTTCCGAGGGAGCCAGCTTCCGCATGCAGGTGCTCACTTGGCCGAAGCAGCTTCTGGCCCATCCGTATGCCGGGAATGTGGTGATTGAGGATAATCAGCCCGTGGTTATCCATCTTGGGGCTGCTTGCGGAGGTTACACCGCCAAAATGTGCCGCACTGTTTTTTTGGGCGATGCGCCGGAGGAAACCGTGAGCGTCTATAACATGCTGCGGAACGTCCAGGACAGGGCGGTTTCTGTATGCAGGCCCGGCATGAAGAGTTCTGAAATTTACGATTACGCATGCGCGCCGTTGCGTGAGGCGGGGTACGACAAGTTTTTCCTGGACCATCTGGGTTATGGAGTGGGCGTCAGGCAGTCAGAATTTTATCCCGTCATCGGCAAGGGCATTGAACACGTGCTCGAAAAGGATATGGTGGTGGATCTGCTCCTGCCCACGATTTACAAGCGCGGAACGGGAGGGCCAAGGCTCACGGACATGGTTCGTGTGGGCGAAGGGGGCGGAGTGCGCATGACGGCATTTTCACGGGATGTGCTGCGCAAGCGACGTAACTGATTATACGGTCAGCCGGGCAGGGAAAACAGGCAGGCTTCCGTGTAGCCGTTTTTTAAGAAAAAACGCGGCCAAAGGGTGAAGTCCGGAACGGCATCCGGCCCTTCTGTTGCAGGAACAGGTTCCGCAGACAGCGTTTCCGTTCATAAGTAAAACCCAACCTTTAAAAACGAGGAGAGTCCATATGAAGCCGATATTTCGTGATTGGCTGAAAACAATGGAAGAAAAAGGCCTTATGAAGCGGCTCAGGAAGCCCGTGGACCCAGTCTTTGAGCTGGCCTGCGTTGGCAAAAAACTGGAACCGCAATTCGGTGCGTATTTTGAAAAGGTCAAAGGATACGACATCCCTGTGGTCACAGGCCTGACAACAACCCGCGATATCATGGCCATGACTCTGGGGATGACATATCAGGCCTTGAAGGACAAGTTCAACGCCGCGCTGGAAAGGCCCGTGCCGTGTGAAATCGTGAGCGGAGGCAACCACGCCGTTAAAGAGAACATCCGCGTGGGGGATGACGTCGACCTGACCGGACTCCCCGCGCCCACGCATCATGAAAAAGACAGCAACCCCTATCTCACGGGCGCCATGTGCATAGTCAGAGATCCTGAAACGGGCATTCGTAACGCGTGCATACACCGCCATGAAGTTCGCGACAGGAATCATCTCGGCGCGCTGCTTTTGCCACGCCATACGCTGCAGATCTTCAATAAACTTGAAGCCCAGGGCAAGGATTTGGAGATCGCGCTTGTCATCGGCGTGCATCCGGCAATTTTACTGGCTTCCCAGGCAACTACCCCTCTGGGAGTGGACGAACTGGAGATAGCAGGCAGCCTTCTGGATGAACCTCTGCAGATGATCAGGTGTGAAACGGTGGATCTTGAAGTGCCGGTGGAATGCGAGTTTGTGATCGAGGGAAAGATTCTCGCGAACGCGCGTGCAGAGGAAGGTCCCTTTGGCGAATATCCCAAAACATACGGTCCCAGGGCGAAACGGCACTTGATAGAGATTTCGGCCGTCACCCACCGCAGCAAGCCCATTTACCATACCATTATTCCGTCCACTAT
This sequence comes from Desulfovibrio sp., assembly GCA_031275465.1. Classification (GTDB taxonomy): domain Bacteria; phylum Desulfobacterota; class Desulfovibrionia; order Desulfovibrionales; family Desulfovibrionaceae; genus Desulfovibrio. The sequence goes on along the minus strand of JAISOT010000215.1, from coordinate 21,675 downwards.
GGAACACCTGCTGCTGGGCGGCATTTCCAGAGAGGCCACCATGATGACGCTTTTGCGGCAAGCGTCTTCCAACGTGAAGGATGTTCGCCTGACGACCGCCAGCGGTTGTCGTTATCATGTGGTTATCCAGATTGATCCCAAGCAGGAAGGGGAGGCGAAAAACGCCATGTTCGCGGCCCTTGCCAGCAGTACGGAAGTTAAGCACGTCATCGCCGTAAATTCAGACATCAACATCGACGACATGCAGGATGTGGAATGGGCCATGGCAAACCGCGCGCAGGCGGGCAGGGATATTTTCATCATTACTGACGCCCAGGGCAACAGGCTTGACCCCTCGTCCCGTAACGGCACCAGCGACAAGATGGGTATTGACGCCACCATTCCGGTGGGCGGCAACGTGGAAAAGTTCGAGAAGATCGGCGTCCCGGGTTATGACACCGCGCGCGTGGAAGATTACCTGTAGCCCGTCGACGCCGCATTGCCGTTGAAGCCATTATAAAAAACAAAGTGAGGACCGAAATGAACATCGCCCTGCTGTCCATTCTCACATTGCTCCTTCTTTTTGTTGTTGGCGCGTTCAAGAGAAATCCCCTGAATCTGGGCGTGTTGGCCATATTCATCTGCTACCTGCTGGGCAGCCACGCGGGCATGAAAAGCGTCGCCATCATGCAGGTGTTCCCTACAGTGCTCTTCGTGCGCATTTTTGGAATACTGCTGTTTTTCAGCGTGGTGCAGAATAACGGCTCGCTTGAGCTTCTGGCCAAAAAAATACTTGCGGTAACCGGCAAAAACACCAAAATGCTGCCTTTCATCATATTCTACGTGGGCGTCCTGCTGGGCTCCATAGGCATCAACAGCCTCGCGGGCATGGCAATACTCAGCGGCATCGGCATCTCCCTGGCCCTGTCTTCGGACGGCAACCCGCTTCTGCACGGCATCGCCGGCGGCTACGGCATCGCAGTCGGCTGCTACAGCCCCATTAACGAGTATACCACCAATATCGTGGCGGCCGCCAATACAGCCGGATACAACAATGTGGAACTCATGCCCATCTATCTTTACTGCGTCATAGGTTTTTCCCTCAGTTTCGCTGTGATCTATTTCCTGATGGGCGGGCATAAGGCCAGGGGCTCGGTCAAGGGCGAAAGCATTCTCGGCGAACTGCCCGCCTTCACCAAGCGCCAGCTTATCTCTTTGTCGGGCATCATCGGCGTGTTGCTTCTCGTGGTATTTTTAAAGCTTGATGTGGGCGTCGCCGGTATCGTGGTGGCTGTGGCCTGCGTACTGCTCGGATGTTGTAAATGCGATGCCGCGATCAGGGGCGTATCCCTGCCTGTGCTGATTTTGGTCTGCGGCGTCGGCATGCTGGTGAATCTCATCTCCAAGCTGGGAGGCTTTGCGATCGTCGGTTCGGCGTTGTCTGCCGTGATGAGCACGGACACGGTGGCTCCGCTCATGAGCCTGTCCAGTAGCGTGATGTCGCTCTTCACCCTCTCCCGCGTTTGCGTCCTGACCTTGATCCCGACCATCCCGGGCATAGCCCAGAATATCCCCGCAGCTTCCGTGGAGCTTGCCATCGCGGCGACCTCCGCCGGCGCCTTTGCCTCGTGCATCGGGCCGTTGTCCAGCTGCGGCGCGTTGATCATGCAAAACCTGAGTCAGCAGATGGGCGAGGAGCAGGCCATAAAGTACTTTGTCCCGCAGCAGATATATGCCATTATCGGCGCATTCGTTCTTGTCGGATACGCGTATGCTGCTTCAGTTCTGGTCTTTTTCAGGTAATCTTCACCGATGTCCCCTTTTTTGCGCGGGGCGTGGTCGTGTTCTCGGCGGATAAAGGAGAAATATGCGGATCATAGTCGGCATCACCGGAGCGAGCGGCGTTGTTTACGGACTGGCTCTTTTAAGAATATTGAAAGATCTCGGGCACGAGGTGCATTGTACGGTCAGCGAATACGGCTGGAAGGTGCTGCGCCACGAATGCGCCGTGGAAGAAACGGACATCAGCCCCTTGGTCGCGGCTCTGTATCCGATTGAGGACATCGCGTCGCCCATCGCCAGCGGTTCTTTCCGGGCTGACGCGATGTGCGTGGTTCCGTGCAGCATGCGAACCCTCGGGGCCATAGCGAACGGCCTTGCCGGAAATCTGCTTTGCCGCGCGGCTGACGTCATATTGAAAGAACGGAAAAACCTGGTTCTTGTGGTGCGCGAGACGCCGTTCAACCCCGTCCACCTGGAAAACATGCTCAGGCTGTCCCGCATCGGCGTGGGCATCATGCCGGCAAGCCCCGGATTCTACCACCAGCCCAAGACCATTGACGATTTGGTGGACATCATGGTCGACCGCATTCTGGACAGCATGGGCATCGACAACAGCCTTTTCAAGCGATGGAGCGGCATGAACGCGCAGTAGAGCGAGCCATGCCTTCCGGAAAGGGCCAAGCCCGAGCGCATTGGCCCTTTCCGCTTTGATCCGGCCGGCTCTGGCCGCTGCCGCTCGGTTTCCGGCTCGTCCTTTCCCCGGAGCGGCGGAGAGCCGCCTTTCACGGCACCAGCCGGGCGTAATACTGCCGCCCGTCGCGCACAACCTGCAAAAGAACCTGTCCCGCGAGGCGCTCCCTGCGAAAGGCCTGTAAAAGATCCTTCATGGTGTTCACGCGCGCCGCCCCCACAGCGACGATCATATCCCCCTTGCGCAAAAAGTCCGCCGGACCGCCGCGCCGTATGGCAATCACCGAAAGCCCTCCCCTGCCTTCCCGCGCCGTCAGGCCCCACCGCTGCTCCATCAAAGACTGGGCCGTGGGGTCGTCAAAACGCGCGGGCCGTACACTCATGGCGATACTCCGCTCGCCGCGGTACAGCCGCAGGTTCAGGGTCACGCCTTCTGTCTGGTTGCGCAATACATTGACGTAATCCCGTCTGTCGTGCACGGGGGTTTCGTTGACGCTCAGCAGCACGTCGCCGGGCGCAATGCCCGCCTGGGCCGCCGGCGTGTTTTCAAACACGGCGCTGACCAGCACTCCCGTGACATCCTTGAGTCCCAGGGCCATGGCCGTGCGGCTGTCCATGTCCTGCACCATCATCCCGAGCCAGAGCGGCGCGACCCTGCCCTGCTTCATGAGATCATCCATGACGCGGCGGGCCTTGTTGACCGGAATGGCAAATCCTATGCCCTCGGCCCGCGCGTCGACGGCGGTATTGATGCCTATCAGCCCGCCCTCGATATTCAGCAGCGGGCCGCCGCTGTTGCCGGGGTTGATGGCCGCGTCCGTCTGTATCAAATCCGTGAAAACGCCGCTCTCGTTGCGTATGGTGCGTCCGAGGGCGGAAACGACGCCCGTTGTGACCGTGTGCGTGAAGCCGAAGGGATTGCCTATGGCGATGACGGTTTCGCCGGGCAGGATGTCCGAGGAATCACCCATTCGCGCTTCGGGCAGATTGCGCGCGCCGACAATCTGCAGCACGGCTATGTCAAAATCCGGATCAGCGCCGCGCACGGCGGCGGGGAATTCCCGTCCGTCCAGAAGGCGCACCACAATTTCATCCCCTCCGGCAATAACGTGCGCGTTGGTCAGGACAAGGCCGCCGGCGCCGTCCACAATGACTCCGGAACCGAGGCTGGTCCGCTTCTGCCGCCGCGCCGGCCCGCCGTAAAAGAAATCCGGCCCGAAGAAGCGCTCCAGCGGGGACGCCCGTGAGCCCTCAATAATATGCGTGCTGGTGATGTTTACAACCGCGGGCGCGACCGCGCGAACGGCGCGCACCACGGGCGTAAGCCTGGGACTTGACGGGTCCGGCGCGGCCAGGGCGGGGGCAGGGGCAAGGCCACGGCAGAAGAGGCACAGTCCAAAAAACAGAAAGGCTATGGCAGGCATGATGGTCCAACTCCCTCAGGGCGAAAAAACAGGGCACGAATATTCTTGCCACATTCGGCCCCAAAAAGCTATACTCCGCCGGCACGCGACAATCTCAAGCGTAACATGCTTTAAGGAACGGCAATGAAACATCCTTCGGCAGAGATCAGGCCGGTAGAGAAAAAATACCTGGATACGGCCAGGACGCGTCTGGACGAACTCACAAAACCGCGCGGCAGCCTGGGCCGTCTGGAAGACGTGGCGGCGCAGCTTTTCGCCATAGGGCGGGGGAGATTTCCCCTCGTAGTGGAGCCTGCCGTCATGCTGGTCGTGGCGGGGGATCACGGCGTTGCCGCGCAGGGCGTTTCCCCGGTTCCCCAAAGCGTGACGCGGCAGATGGTGCATAACTTCCTCAACGGCGGCGCGGCGATCAACGCATTCTGCCGCGGCGCGGGCATGAGCCTGCTTGTGGTGGATGCCGGTTGCGCGGGCGGAACTTTCGGGAGCCATCCCCTCCTGCTGGACAGACGGCTCGGCGACGGCACTGCGGACATAAGCCGGGGGCCGGCCATGTCCCGCGAACTCTGCCTCAGGGGAATTGAGGACGGCATCGCCATTGCCGGACGCTGCGCCGCCCAAGGGTATATGGGCATCGGCGCGGGCGAGATGGGCATTGCCAACTCCACTGTCGCGGCCGCCCTGTACTGCGCGCTGCTGGGCCTTGACCCCGAAGCCGTTGTCGGCCCCGGCGCTGGCGCGGATGCCGCCATGCAGCGCCGCAAGATTGAAATCGTCCGACAGGCGCTTCATGTCAATGCCGGACAAGCTCGCGAGAATGATCCTGTGGGCGTGCTGGCGGCCCTGGGGGGGTTCGAAATCGCGGTTCTCTGCGGCATTGTGCTGGGGAGCGCGGCTGAACGCCTGCCCGTGCTGATAGACGGCTTTATATGCTGCGCCGCCTACGCGGCCGCCCTTAAAATGTGCCCGGACGCGGCCGGATACGCCATTTTGGCGCATACCTCAGCCGAGCGGGGACACAAGGCGGCGCTGCAGAACCTTGCCCCCGGCCGGCCGCCTCTGCTTGATCTGGGCATGCGTCTCGGCGAGGGAACCGGCGCGGCGGCGGCTTATCCCCTTGTGCGCTGCGCGGCGGCCATGTATAATGAAATGGCGACCTTCGATTCCGCCGGCGTCGTGTTGTAACACCGTTTTGCGCTCCGTCATGACAATAATGCCGCCGCAAGCCCCGTCCGCACTCGCCCTGAAAAATGTGACGCGGCTGTTTGATCTGCGGCAGGGTTTTTTTAGAGAGCGTAAAACTCTGACGGCTGTCAACAGGGTGAGTTTTACCCTGCGCAGGGGGGAATGCCTCGGCCTTGTCGGTGAGTCCGGCTGCGGCAAAAGCACCTTGGGGCGTCTTGCCTGCGGGCTGCTTTCCCCTTCTTCGGGCCGGGTGCTTTTTGACGGCAGGCCGCTCCCGCGGGCGGGCGCCGGCAGTTGGGCCGCCGGACGGATACAGATGGTTTTTCAGGATCCGTCATCCTCCCTCAATCCCCGTCGCAGCGCGTACGCTTCCATTGCCGAGCCTCTGGCGGCGCGAAATTCCTCCCGCGCCGAACAGAAGGAAAAAGCCGAAGCCATGCTCGCGGCCGTCGGCCTGGAGGGCATGGGCAGCCGCTACCCGCACGAGTTTTCCGGCGGGCAGCGCCAGCGCATTGCCGTGGCCCGGGCGCTTGTCACCCATCCTGACGTGGTTGTCTGCGACGAACCGGTGTCGTCCCTGGACGCCTCCGTGCAGGCGCAAACCCTGAACCTGCTGCGCGATGTGCAGGAGCGCTTTGGGCCGGCCTATCTCTTCATTTCCCATGATATGGCGGTAGTGGGTTTCATGTGCGAGAGAGTGCTGGTGATGTACTTGGGGCAGATTGTGGAAGACGCCCCGCGCGACGCGCTTTTTACAAATGCCGCGCACCCATACAGTCAGGCCTTGCTGGCCTCGGCGCCCAGCGGGCAATGGAAAAAGGAATTTCCGCCGTTGCTGGCGGGCGAACCTCCGAGCCCTCTCGCCCCCCCGGCGGGCTGTCCTTTTCACCCCCGTTGTCCGAAAGCGGCGGATGTCTGCCGGGTTGAAGCGCCGGACTGGAAGGAAACGGCCCCCGGCCAGCGCGTACGCTGCCACCGCCCGTAAACGCCCGCAGCCCCGGTTTGCGGCCATGCGCGCCGTCTGTCCCTCTGTCAGCCCCTGCGCAGCCTCACTCTGTATTTGCGCAAAAAATCCACCGGCAGATACGACAGTTTCGCCTGGCGCAGGCCCTCTTCATCCATGTCCTGGGCGCGGTTGACCAGTGTGAAATCCGCTCCGGCGTATTGGGCAAAAAGACGGTTCATCGCCTGGTAGACGCCGCGGAATCCGTTCAAACCCTTTTCATAGTGCACGCCGAGAGTTTGCCCGTCCAGCCGTTCCCCCACGCTGAAAGCCACCATTTGTCCTTCGGCGTAAAGCGAGCCGCCGTAAAGGCCCCGGAAACAGTTCCAATGCGAGAGCACGCGGTTGATGGCCTCATTTTCCGCCATGAGCGACGGTGAGTCGCGGCATTCGTGCCACTGGCACCAGTTGTCCTGCAGGGCGAGCACGTCCTCGACCATGCTGTCGTCCAGATTGTGGTAATTCTCTCCGTATGCCTTTACATAGCTGTTGAAATGATTTTTCTTCCTGTGGAAGCGGTTGCCGGGCAAATGCGCCAGGTCCTCCTGTTTGTACAGATATTCCCACTGACCGCGATCTTCCGTAACCTCAAGGCGTTCAGGAAAGATCCGTCGCCACAGCCGAACCAGTTCCTCCGGAACGCGCAGAAAGACAAGCTCATTGCCCGCTTCAACGCCGGCGCCCGCAAGCATGGCCTGCCAGTCCGTCCAGTGCATGGCCTGCCAGTCAAAGGCGTCCCAGTCCCCCAGCGGCGCCCAGCACACGGGCAGGGGCCGCGTCTGCCTGAGCCAGCACAATCCGTCGTCAAAGCGCCATTCCAGGCCGTAATATTCCTGCCAGCCCCAGAGATTGGCCAGGGTGTAATCCAGAGAGCGCCTGGACGTACGGGTCCAGTGGATGTAATAGTCGGCCCGCCGCTCCAGATTGACGGGCGCAAAGGCTGAAGTCATAAAAAATCCTTATTTGGCGCGCGCTGCGCCGCGCGCGTGATTATAAACGGCGCCACGGAATTCGACGCGCCGCGCCGGCCCGGATGGAGGGGAGCGGGCTTATATTTTGACCAGTTTGTACTGCCGGCTGCCGAGGCCGATTTCTTCCCCGTAGCTCAATTGAATTTCTCCACGGGTTTTGGGCCAGCGCTCCGCGAATTTGTCGAAATCCGTCTTGAGCCGCATTTCGGGAGTTCCCGGATTGAGCCCCGGAGCGGCTTTGACAAGATCGAAACAGGCCTGGTCCAGCGCGACAGGGTCGTGTGAAGCCAGTATGCCGATGTCCGGCGCCAGATGCACATCGCTCCAGGCCGCGCAGTCGCAATCCGGCGTGATGTTGAGCGCAAAATTGATGTAGCAGACGCTCTTCTCCCGCCCCTTTACCGTGCCATAGGCATATTCGGTAAGCCGCTCCATAAAGGGGACAAGTTCGGTAGCCCAATCCATGTCCACAGCCTTGGTAGGACAGACAGTGATGCATTCAAAGCAGCCGATGCAGCGGCCGACGTCCGCGGCGCACTTGCCGCCGCTCAGGGAGAGCGCTTTCTGGGGGCACGCCTTGACGCATTTCCCGCAGCCCGTACAGGCAGTTTTATCCACTCCGACGTGCGTGGCGTGCTGGGCGCGCTTGCCGCGCGGCGAAGCCCCGCCCATGGCAAGGTTTTTTATGGCGCCGCCAAAACCGGCCATTTCGTGTCCCTTGAAGTGGGAAACGACCACCATGGACGGCGCGCGGCGGATTTCCCTGGCGATATGGACTTCCTTGAAGCGCTTGCAGTTGATGCGCACCGCGACATCGTTTTCTCCGTAAATGCCGTCGGCGATGATTATCGGCGCATCCACCACGGAAGGCGCAAAACCGTGCATATAGGCCGTGCGCAGATGGTCAACGGCGTTTCTTCGCGAGCCGGAATACAGCGTGGCTGAGTCCGTCAGAAAGGGCTTGCCGCCGGCGGCCTTGACCTTGTCCACAATCTGCCGCACAAAAGCCGGATTGACGTACGTGTCGTTGCCCAGTTCGCCAAAATGAATTTTGACGGCGGTGAGATCATTTTTTTTAACGCATTTTTTCAGAGGCAGCGCGTCGCACAGGCGGGCTATCTTGGAAATTTTGCTTTCCTCGTGTGAGCGGGTGCGCGGATCGGCATAATACACTGCCGGCGGTGTGGGCGTATCCTCTCTTTTTATCTGTCGCATGCGTCTTTCCCCCTAATACGTTTGCACAACCAGACGCAAAAAGCGTCTTTTGCCCAGTTTGATCACATGTTCGCCTTCGGGCAGAGGGGTGGTTTCATCTTCCCATCGCTCGCCGTCAACAGTCAGAGCGCCTTCGCGCATGAGCCGTCTCGCCTCGCCGCGGCTTTTGGCCAGGCCGGACGCCGCCAGAAAGACAGGGGCAAGGGCCTCGTCTTCACTTTTGCAGGTAAATTTCGGCATGTCTTCAGGCGCGGCTCCGCCCGCAAAAACAGCGTTGAAAGCCTGCCGCGCCTCGTCTGCCGCCTTTTGCCCGTGATAGCGGCCGGTTATTTCATGGGCAAGATTTTCCTTGGCCAGTTTGGGATGGAGGCGGTTTTCCGCCACATCCCGCCTGATGGCCGCGATCTCCCCAAGACTTTTGGCGGAAAGCAGTTCGTAATAGCGCCACATGAGATCGTCGGAAATGGCCATGAGTTTGCCGAAAATTTCCGGCGCCGGTTCGTCAATGCCGATATAATTTCCATAGGATTTCGACATCTTGCGCACGCCGTCCGTGCCTTCCAGAAGGGGCATGGTCAGCACGCACTGGCTTTCCTGACCGTAGTGGGCCTGAAGACCGCGCCCGACCATGAGATTGAATTTCTGATCAGTGCCGCCCATCTCCACGTCCGCCTGAAGCGCCACTGAGTCATAGCCCTGGCAAAGCGGATAGAGAAACTCGTGGATGGATATGGGGCGCCGCTCGCGGAAGCGTTTTTCAAAGTCGTCGCGCTCCATCATGCGGGCCACAGTGCAGGAGGATGCCAGACGGATGAAGTCTGTCGCCGTCATGGCGGTCAGCCAGCGGGAATTGAATTCCACAAGCGTCTTTTCAGGATCAAGGATTTTGAATACCTGTTCCTTGTATGTGGCCGCGTTGGAACGCACGTCCTCTTCCGTCAGGGGCGGACGCGTTTCGGAACGGCCGGACGGATCGCCGATGCGGCCGGTAAAATCGCCGATGAGAAAAATGATTGTATGCCCCAACTCCTGAAAATGGCGCATCTTGTGCATGACAACCGTGTGCCCGAGATGCAGGTCAGGCGCTGTGGGGTCAAAACCGACTTTCACCCGCAACGGTTTGCCGCGCTGCAGCTTTTTATGCAGCACATCCTCCCCGATCAATTCCGCCGCGCCGCGCCTGATAAGGGCCAACTGCCCGTCAATGTCCGTCATTGTTTCCTCCTGGCGGGCAGAATAACAATTCGCTTCCCCCCTGACAAGGCCGCCGGGGCATGCGCGCGCGGCATTCTGAATGGAGAGCAAAGGCCGCGTGTTAACAGCATCGGACTGTCCCGCGACAATCCGTCCTCGCTCGGATTCATGTCTTTCCCGCAGATTGTTCCGGCCTTGAAAAACGCGCGAAAACCAAAAAAACAGTTGACGCCGTACAATGATAGGGCTAGAAAAAATAGTGCTTCTGAAATTGCAGGAGCGTAGCTCAGGTGGCTAGAGCACTTCCTTGACACGGAAGGGGTCAGCAGTTCAAGTCTGCTCGTTCCTACCATAACTTATTAACCAGAGCGAAAGCGCCCTTCGCTCTGGTTAATAAGTTTTTGTGCGGCTGGCAAAATTTTGAACACATGAAATTGCGGAGCGCTCTCCCGCCTGTGGTTTGGAATCAGAAAATCAGAGGCAAAAGGCGCTTCCGGGGGTTTTGGCATGGGTGTCCGCGTGGAAGGGCAAACGGTGGAGGCCGCTTGCGGGGAAACGGCAGAGAGTGTTCTGCGCAAGGCTCTGAGCGGCAAAAAATTCAAAGCCGCTGTCGCCGCCAACGCTCTTTGCGGCGACCGGACGTGGCTCCTTGATCTTTCCGCTCCATTGCCCGCCGGCTGCGCGGAGCTTGCTCCCGTCTATGCGGATTCGCCCGTTGGCCTCAGTCTTGTCCGCCATTCGGCGGCGCACGTCATGGCGGCTGCCGTCAAAAAGCTCTTCCCGAATGCGATGGTGACCATCGGTCCGGCTGTTGAAAACGGCTTTTATTATGATTTTGACGTGGAACGCCCTTTTTCGGACGAGGATTTTCCGGCTATAGAAGAGGAGATGCGCAAAATCACGGACGCGCGCCTGCCCTTTGTCCGTGAAAACATGGCGAGGGAGGAAGCCCTGCGGCGATTCCGCGCCGCCGGGGAAGACTACAAGGCGGAGATCATTGAAGGCATTGAGGCGGACGAGGTTTCCCTTTACGCCTGTGGGGACTTTACTGATCTTTGCCGCGGTCCGCATGTGCCGCATACGGGTTTCACCGCTGCCGCCAAGCTTTTGTCCGTGGCCGGCGCTTACTGGCGCGGCGACGAAAAAAACAAAATGCTTTCCCGCATTTACGGCACCGCCTTTGCCGACGGCAAAGCCCTTGCCGACTGGCTCAAGCGGCAGGAAGAGGCCAGGCGGCGCGATCACCGCAAGCTGGGGCGTGAACTGGAATTTTTCACCTTTCAGGAAGACGTGGCCCCCGGCATGGCCTTCTGGCTGCCCAAAGGCATGCTGGTGCGGACCATACTGGAAGACTTCTGGCGCAGGGAACATCTGAAGCGCGGGTATGACCTGGTGCAGGGGCCGCAGCTTCTGCGCCTGGAAACCTGGCAGAAGTCCGGCCATTATGAGCATTACCGTGAGAACATGTATTTCACAAACATTGAAAAGGACGCCTACGGCATCAAGCCCATGAACTGCATTGCGCACATGCTGATTTACAGGAATTCCCTGCGCAGCTACCGCGATCTGCCCCGGCGCTATTTTGAGCTCGGCGTGGTGCACCGTCATGAAAAAAGCGGAGTTCTGCACGGACTTCTGCGTGTTCGCCAGTTCACTCAGGATGACGCGCACATTCTCTGCGCGCCGGAACAGCTTGAGGATGAAATTCTCTCTGTCATCCACTTGATACGCGATCTGATGAATCTTTTCGGCTTTGAGTACAGGGTGGCCGTTTCCACGCGGCCCGAAAACAGCATAGGCACGGACGAGGCATGGGAAATGGCCACGTCAGCCCTTGTCCGGGCCGTGGAAAAGGCCGGGCTTCCCTATGAAATCAATGCCGGCGACGGCGCCTTTTACGGCCCGAAAATTGATGTGCGCCTTTTGGACTGCATAGGCCGGGAATGGCAGTGTTCCACCATCCAGGTGGATTTCACCCTGCCCGAGCGTTTCGATTTGACCTATGCCGGGCAGGACGGCGCGCGTTACCGGCCCGTTATGGTGCACAGGGCCATCATGGGATCTCTGGAACGCTTTATAGGCGTGCTGATAGAGCATTATGCCGGCGCGCTGCCCACGTGGCTCGCGCCCGAGCAGGCCCGCGTGCTCACGGTGACAAAGGCGGGCGACGCCGCGGCCCGGCATCTGCGCGAAGAACTTGCGGAGGCCGGTATACGGGCCGATGTGGATACCCGCAACGAGAAGCTCGGCTTCAAGGTGCGTGAGGCCCAGATGACGAAAATGCCTTATATGCTGATAGTGGGGGAAAAGGAGGTGCAGGACGGCGGTGCAAACGTGCGTCTGCGCACTGGCGAAAATCTGGGGCTCAAAACCGTGGGGGAAATTGTCGCCCTTATCCGGGCGGATGCGGAAGAGCCTTTCAAGCAAGGAGGGATGCGCTATAGCTTCGCCTAATATGAGACAACGGCGCGAACTGCCGCAGGACACCGTGCGCCGCAACGAGATGATACGCGCGCGTGAGGTGCGCGTTATAGGCATGGAGGGAGAACAACTGGGAATTTTGCAGCGCGGCGACGCCATTGCCCTGGCCAAAGAGGCCGGTCTGGATCTTGTCGAAGTGGCGGCGACTTCAGATCCTCCTGTCTGCCGCGTCATGGACTACGGCAAATTCAAGTACGAGCAGCAGAAGAAAAAACAGGAAGCCAGAAAAAAGCAGACTGTGGTGCAGATAAAGGAGATCAAAGTCCGCCCCAAAACGGACGATCACGATTATGAAACCAAACTGCGGCATATACGTCGTTTTCTGGAAGACGGCGACCGCTGTAAAATTTCGGTGTTTTTCAGGGGCCGCGAAATAGTGCACAAGGATCGCGGCGTGGACATGCTTGACCGCGTGGTGCGGGATCTTGCGGATGTCGCCAAGGTGGAGCAGGAACCGCATGCTGAAGGCCGCATGCTGCAAATGTTGCTTGCGCCCAAAAAATAGCGGCGCCGCATAAAGGAAAGAACCAGGGAGAACAATCATGCCAAAAATCAAAACACGCCGCGCCGCCGCCAAGCGTTTCCAGTTGACCGGCAGCGGCAGGTACAAGCGCCGCCGTCAGAACCTGCGGCATATACTGACCAAAAAAGCCGCCGGCCGCAGAATGCGTCTCGGTCAGGCTACCCTGGTGGACAGCGCCAACGAGAAAGCCGTCCGCCGGATGCTTCCGAACGGCTGAATGAAGATATCGCCCGGCGGGCATGCCTCCGCCTTGACCGGGTAAAAGGAGGATACGCGCATGCGTGTGAAGAGAGGGCTTGCCGGACACCGCCGGCACAAAAAATACCTGAGCGCGGCCAAAGGCTTTCGCGGCGGGCGCAGCCGTTTGTACCGCACCGCCCGTGAGGCGGTGGAACGCTCCATGCAATATGCCTTTGTGGGGCGCAAACACCGTAAGCGCGATTTCCGCGCTCTGTGGATTCTGCGCGTCAACGCCGGCGCCCGCCTGAGCGGTCTTTCCTACAGCCGCATGATGCACGGCCTCAAGCTGGCGGGTATTGCCCTGAACCGCAAGGTGCTTGCCGATATGGCCGTCTATCACAAGGACGATTTCGCCCGTGTGGCCGGATTGGCAAAAACCGCGCTGAATCGGGCGTGATGTTTGAGAGGTTTTCCGCCTGTCCCGACCTCCTGCCCGCACGGCGAAAGCGCGTCCGGCCGGGACGTTCCGGCGCGAAGGGCGGCGGCCTTGTGTTCCGATGTAACGGGACGGACACATTTCAGGCGAAAATACGGGCGGCGGCCGTTGTGATGCCGCCGCCCTCTTCATTCAGGAACGAAGATGGACCTTGTCGTAACACTGGAAAATCTTGTTGAGGAACTGAAGGAAAGACTCAGCAAAGCCGACACCCCGGAGGCTCTGGAAGATCTTCGTGTGGATGTTCTGGGCCGCAAAGGGCGTCTTGCGCAAATCATCTCACACCTGCCGGCGCTTCCTCCGGAAGACCGGCCTGTCGTGGGACAGGCGGCCAACAGGGTCAAAGAGCGTTGCGCCGCCCTGTTTCGAGAACGTCACAGCGCTCTTCTGGCCGCCAGGGAGGCGGATGCGCTCACCCGCTTTGATCCCACCCTGCCCGGCCGCGCGCCCTGGCGCGGTTCCCTTCATCCGGTAACCCTGATTACTGAGGAAATATGCGGGATTTTCACCGGCATGGGTTTTGAGGTGGTTTCCGGACCGGAGGTGGAAAACGACTATTACAATTTTGAAGCCCTCAACATGCCGCCGGAACACCCCGCGCGGGACATGCAGGACACTCTCTATATCACGGAAAAGGTGCTCATGCGCACCCACACCTCGCCGGTGCAGGTACGCACCATGGCAACGCGCGCCGCGCCGCTGGCCGTCATTGTGCCGGGCAAAGTTTACCGCCGTGACTCGGATTTGACGCACACCCCCATGTTTCATCAGATTGAGGGCCTCATGGTGGACAACGGCATTACCATGGCCCATCTGCGCGGTACGCTGACGGCCTTTGTACGGGCTGTGTTCGGCTTTCGGACGCAGGTACGGTTTCGGCCGAGTTTCTTTCCCTTCACGGAACCTTCTGCGGAAGTGGACATTTCCTGTTGTCTGTGCGGGGGAAAAGGCCGGCACAAAGACGAATCCTGCCGCGTCTGCAAAGGGACGGGCTGGGTGGAAATACTGGGTTGCGGCATGGTGGATCCGGCCGTTTTCTCCGCCGTAAACTATCCTGACAGGGTAAGCGGTTTTGCCTTCGGGCTTGGGGTGGAGCGTGTGGCCATGCTCAAGTACGGCATTGGGGATCTGCGTATGTTTTTTGAAAACGACGTGCGTTTTTTACGGCAATTCGCCTGACAGCGGGGGTATTCCGCCGTGTTTTTCAACCGTGGCAGAATGAAAGGCAACGACATGTTTTCTACGGCGCGGCGGACATTGCTTGTTCTGGCCCTGTGCGCGGGTTTGGCCGCGGCTCCGTCGGTCCCGTTGGCGGCCTCCGCCTACAGCCCGCGCCATTCCGGTCTTGAACCGCCCGGCGGGCCGAGATCCTCACAAAACCCGCCCGGCAAATCCGCGTCGCGCACGCCCCAGGGCGGCATGGGCTATACGGATGCCTACGGCAATACGCTTGATGACGCGCGGCCGGAGGAGAACAAACCGCAACGCCGCCTGAGTCCGGGCGCATACGCTCCCCACGGCGGGGAGGAACCCGAACGCCCCCTGCCGGATCCTCAAGCGCCGCAACCTCTGTGGTCTTTTCAATAGCAGGAATGACGTTATGTTGCTTTCTCTTTCGTGGTTGCGCGAATTCACGCCGTATGAGGGCTGCGCCCAGGCCCTGGGCGACAGGCTGACCATGCTCGGTCTGGAACTTGAGGATATCCGCAATCCTTATGCGGGTATCAGTGATATTGTGGTGGGTGAGGTGGTCGAATGCGGGAATCATCCGGAATCCGGCCATCTTCACTTGTGCAGGGTGGACGTGGCCCAGGGCGAACTTTTGGATATTGTCTGCGGAGCGCCCAATGTGGCGGCAGGGCAGAAAGTTCCTGTGGCCCTTGTGGGAACGCGCATGCCCGACGGCACGGTGATCAAAAAGGCCAAACTGCGCGGCGCGGTTTCATGCGGCATGATCTGCTCCGAGCGGGAATTGGGTCTGGCCGAAGATCACAACGGCATC
Organism: Desulfovibrio sp.; assembly: GCA_031275465.1. Classification (GTDB taxonomy): domain Bacteria; phylum Desulfobacterota; class Desulfovibrionia; order Desulfovibrionales; family Desulfovibrionaceae; genus Desulfovibrio. The sequence continues at coordinate 6,553 of JAISOT010000215.1, read as the reverse complement.
ATGGTGCTGCCGGCGGAGGCCCGAACCGGTTTGCGCGTTGTGGACGCGCTCAATCTGGACACGGAAGTTCTGGATGTCTCCATAACGCCCAACAGGGCCGACTGCCTTTCCGTGCTGGGTCTGGCCAGGGAAACGGCTCATGCCTTCGGTCTGCCCCTGACTGTCGGCGAACCGCCTTTGACCGAAGATCAGGGGCCTGATGCGAATGTTCCCCTGGAGATAGAAGATGCCGACTTCTGCCGTCTTTACGCCGGACGGGTCATTTCCGGCATCCGCGTGGCCCCCTCACCCGCCTGGATGCGCTACCGTCTCAATGCCGTGGGCGTAAGGGCCATTGCCAATATTGTGGATGTGACCAATTATATCCTGTTTGAATGCGGCCAGCCTCTGCATTCTTTTGATCTGGACAAGCTCAGGGGAGGCCGCATTGCGGTAAAAAGCGCCGGGGACGGGGCGAAATTCACAACTCTGGACGGGCAGGAGCGAATCTTGAACGCCGGGGATCTCTGCATATGCGACGCGGAGCGCATCGTGGGCCTGGCCGGCGTCATGGGCGGCCAGAATACGGAAATTACGGGAGAAAGCCGCAATGTTTTTTTGGAGAGCGCGGTGTTCAAACCGGAATGCATACGCAAAACCTCACGGCGGCTGGGGCTTTCCTCCGAAGCCTCATACCGATTTGAGCGCGGCGTTGACCAGGAGCGCACCGTCTGGGCTCTGGATCGCGCCTGCGCCATGATGGCGGCCGTGAGCGGCGGCGTGGTGCGCAGGGGGCTTTCCAGACTGGAGCCCAAACCTTTTGCGCCTGTGGAAATAACATTCCGGCCGGAGAAAGCCGGGGAGCTTCTGGGCGTGAAACTGGATGAGGATTTCTGCGAGAAAACATTTGCCGGCCTCGGCTGTGCCGTGACCAGAGAAGAGGCGCGGTGGCGGGTGAGGCAGCCGAGCTGGCGGCCGGACATCACACGGGAGGCGGATCTGGTGGAAGAAGTGGGCCGTATGCACGGCCTGGATTCCATTGCGCCGGCGTTGCCGCCGATATGCAGGAATCTCGCCGATGCCGGGAGGCCCGTGTCAGAATTTTCCTTCTGGGCGCGCGTCAAGCATTGGGGCGCCGGCCTCGGCCTTAACGAGGCCGTGAACTACAGCTTTGTGGGGCACAAAGATCTTGACCATCTCGGGCTTCCGTCGCAGGGGCGCATTTCCATTCTCAATCCCCTTTCGGCGGAACAGGATGTCCTGCGTACAGCGCTTGCGCCCGGTCTGCTTCAGGCTTTGCGCAACAATCTGGCCCAGGGAGCCGCGGGCTTGCGGCTGTTTGAACTGGCCCGCGTTTTTGAGGAACCGGGATCCGGGGACGCCCCAACGCGGGACGGCCTGCCGGTGCCGGCGCTGGAGACAGGCGTGCTGGGGATATTGCTTTACGGCGCGCGCTACGACGACGCCTGGCCGCATGCCGAAGCGGATGCGGATTACGCCGATATCAGGGGTGTGATTGAACATTTGTTCCATTTTCTGCACCTGCCCGAACCGGAATGCGAGGACGTCAGCGATCATCCCTGGCTTTTGCCCGGCGTGAACATCAGTTGCGCCGGACGCGTGGTCGGCTGCATGGGCCGCGTCAAGCCGGTTCTGGCCGGGATTTTTCACGCGCGCAAGGACGTGTGGCTCGCCGAATGCGATCTGGATGAGTTGCGCAGGCTGCACGACGCGGCGCGCGTCACTTTTGTTCCCTTGCCTGTATATCCGCCGGTACGGCGCGACATTACCGTCATGGCCGAAAAAGGACTGCGCGTCGGACAGTTGCTCGAACATGTGCGGGCCCTGCGTTTGCCTCTCTTGGCCAAGGTCGTCCTGCAGGATGTTTTTGAGCCGCGGCCGGGGGATCGCCATCTGACTTTCCGGCTCACATTCCGGCATGCCGGCAGAACCCTGAAGGATACGGAGGTAGACAAGGAGCGGGAAAAAATTGCACAATCCCTGGTGAAGACTTTTGGCGTGCGCATATAGGCCGTTGGCTGCGGGGGCATTATGTCGGAAAAAACGTACCGCATCGGCGAGGCGGCGGAACTGCTCCACCTGAAAACACACGTGCTGCGTTTTTGGGAGACGGAGTTCCCCCAACTTACTCCGTCCCGGACGGACAAGGGGCAGCGGCTTTATACGGAAGAGGACATGACGCTCTTGCGGCGCATACAGCAGTTGCTGCACGAACAGGGCATGACCATTGAAGGCGCGCGCCGGGTACTGGAAGGCAGCGCCATTCTGGATGAAGACCTGCCGGAGCGTGTGACCGCCGTGCCGGATCCGACCTTCATGCGGATGATTGTCCGGGAAATTTCCGGCGTGCGGCGCCTGCTGGAAAAAAATACGCTTCCGGGCGCGGAAATAACCCCAGGCAGGGGCTGAGGCCCCCATAACGCCGACATGATTCTTTCCCCCTCCCTGCTTGCCGCGGATCTCGCAGATTCGGCCGCGGAGCTTTCCGCCCTGGAAGGGGCCGGGATACAGTGGCTGCACCTGGACATTATGGACGGGGTTTTCGCGCCCAACATCACTTTCGGGCCGCCTTTCCTCCGCGCCCTGCGATCAAGAAGCTCTCTTTTTTTCGATGTGCATCTGATGATTGGAGAGCCGGCCCGCTACCTGGAGGATTTTTGCAAAGCCGGCGCGGACATGCTGGTGGTCCATATTGAGGCCGACATACATGTGCGCCGCACCTTGGCGGAAATCCGCGCTCTGGGCATGAAATGCGGCGTCGCTGTCAACCCCGGCACGGACATCGGCTTTTTGCGCTGGCTCGCCCATGACCTGGACATGCTTCTTTTGATGAGTGTGAATCCCGGTTTTTCCGGCCAATCATTCCTGCCCGAAGTGTATGACAAATTGCGCTTTGCCCGCGCTCTGCTGGAAGAAGCCGGGGCAGGAGACGTCCCCGTTCAGGTGGACGGGGGCGTATGTCCGGAAAACGCCGGGGCTTTGGCAAATGCGGGAGCTGATATTCTGGTTTCCGGTTCCGCTTTTTTTGGTCACAGGCCCTATGGCGCGCGTTTGTCAGCATTCATGCGCGCCGCGGAAGTGAGCCCGCCGCGCCGCGCCGGGGAAGTCGCGCGTTCCTGGCGGGGTTGCGGCCAGATGTAAAAATACAGAGGGAAAACCATGCCCACACGCAGACAGTGCGCCAACGCCATCCGCGTTCTTGCCATTGACGCCATTGAAAAAGCCAAATCCGGCCATCCCGGAGCGCCTCTCGGCATGGCCGACATGGCGGAAGCCCTCTGGCGGCGCCATTTCAAGCACAACCCGGCAAATCCGTCCTGGCCGGACCGCGACCGTTTTGTTCTCTCCAACGGTCATGCCTCCATGCTCCATTACGCCCTGTTGCATCTCACGGGCTACGACCTGTCCATTGCGGAAATTGAGAACTTCCGCCAGTGGCAATCAAAAACGCCGGGGCATCCGGAAACCGGGATCACACCCGGCGTGGATATGACCACCGGCCCGCTGGGTCAGGGCATTGCCTCAGCGGTGGGCATGGCCCTTGCCGAGCGTATGCTCGCCGCGCGCTTCAATACCGCTGAACATAGCATTGTGGACCATTATACCTGGGTTTTTTGCGGCGACGGCTGTCTGATGGAAGGGGTTTCGCACGAGGCCTGCTCTCTTGCCGGCGTCTGGAAACTCGGCAAACTCATTGTGTTGTATGACGCCAACGGGATATCCATAGACGGCCGTATCGACGCCTGGTACAGCGAAGACGTGCGCGCGCGTTTCACCGCGTACGGCTGGCAGGTGATCGGCCCTGTCGACGGCCATGACGCCGCCGCCCTGGACGCGGCCATTGACGGGGCCAAAGGGGAAACTGCCCGTCCCAGCCTCATTATCTGCCGAACGCATATCGGCTTTGGCTCGCCCAAGGCGGATTCGGAAAAATGCCACGGCTCCCCTTTGGGCGAGGGCGCGGCGCGGGCCGCGCGCCGGACATTGGACTGGCACGAGCCGCCTTTCGTGATTCCGGACGACATTTACAGGGCATGGGACGCCAGGAGGACAGGAATGGCGGCCGAAGAACGATGGAGAACCGCTTTTGCCGCATACCGGCAGGCCTGCCCGGATCTGGCGGATGAGTTCGGCCGGCGCATGGCCGGGGATTTGCCCGCGGACTGGCCCGCTCCGGCGCAAGGCGTCCTCCGCGAGGCGCGGACGCGCGCGGAGGACGCGGCCACGCGCGCGGCGTCCAAAGCCGTTCTGGAATGCCTTGTGCCGCGGCTGCCCGAACTTGTGGGCGGTTCGGCGGATTTGTCCGGCTCCGTGGGAACCTGCACCACAGCCTCGCGGCATTTTGAGCCGGTTTCCGGCCTGGGCAACTATATTTCCTACGGCGTGCGCGAATTCGGCATGGGAGCCATCATGAACGGCCTTGCCCTTCACGGGGGTTTCATCCCTTATGCCGGAACCTTCATGGCGTTTTCCGATCAGGCCAAAAACGCCGTGCGCCTGGCGGCTCTCATGGGCCTGCGCCTCGTATGGGTGTTCACGCACGATTCCATCGGCGTAGGGGAAGACGGCCCGACGCATCAGCCTGTGGAGCAGCTCGCCTCCCTGCGGGCCACACCGGGGCTGCTGCTGTGGCGTCCCTGCGACATCACGGAAACCGCCGTCGCCTGGCAATGCGCCCTTGAAAGCCGCCATATGCCCACCTGCCTTTCCCTCTCGCGCCAGAGCCTGCCCTTCCATACGCGGGACGACGCCCAGGTTGCGCTTATCGCGCGGGGCGGCTATGTGCTGCGGGACTGTGAAGGAGCGCCGGAAATCATCCTTATCGCCACAGGCTCGGAAGTCGCTTTGGCCGAGGCGACGGCCGAACGGCTCAATACCCTGGGACATCGGGCGCGGCTGGTTTCAATGCCCTGCACTGAACTTTTTGACGCTCAGGATGCCGCGTACAAAGAACGCGTCCTGCCAAACGCCTGCCGCGCGCGCCTTGCCGTGGAAGCGGCGGCTCCTGACTTCTGGCGAAAATATGCGGGACTCGACGGCGCGGTATGCGGCATGAGCACTTTTGGGGCGTCGGCGCCCGCCGCCAGCCTGTGGGGGCATTTTGGCTTTTCCGTTGAGCATTTGCTTGACATGGCCCTGGAACTGTTAAAGAATCGGGCATAACTCAGATCCGACCACAGGAGGCGCCCATGTCCATCAAGGAACTTAAAGATATTGAAATTAAAGGAAAAACCGTTGTTGTCCGCCAGGATCTCAATGTGCCCATGAAGAATGGGGCCATCAGCAACGACAAACGCATACGCGCCGCCGTGCCCACCCTCAGGGAGGCCATTTCCCGGGGAGCAGGCGTGGTTGTGCTTTCGCATCTTGGGCGCCCCACGGAAGGACAGTATGAGGAGCAGTTCTCCCTCAAACCTGTGGCCGCCCGCCTGTCGGAACTGCTCGGACAGCCCGTGCCCCTGGTGAAGGAGATCGCGCAGGCCGCGGCCGCCCCGGGGCAATGCGTTCTGCTGGAAAATGTGCGTTTTTTCAAAGGCGAGAAAAAAAATGATCCGGAACTGGCCGGCAAATTTGCCGCAATGGGCGATGTTTATGTGATGGACGCTTTTGGAGCGGCCCACAGGGCTCACGCCTCCACAGAAGGCGCGGTGCGCCGCGCGCCCGTGGCCTGCGCCGGACCATTGATGGCGGCGGAACTGACGGCTTTCGCCAGAGTGCTGGATAATCCGGAGCGTCCGATTGCCGCCGTGATCGGCGGGGCCAAGGTTTCCACAAAACTGGCCCTTCTGGAAAATCTGCTCTCCAAGGTGGATTGCCTGATTGTGGGCGGCGGCATTGCCAATACTTTTCTGGCGGCGGCGGGCTTCAAGGTGGGAACTTCTCTCTATGAACCTGATTTGCTTGCCGAAGCCAGAAAAATCATGGACAAGGCGAATTCCCTCGGCAGAGATCTGCCCCTGCCCGTCGACGTGGTGACGGCGGCGGAACTGGCCCCCGGCCAGAAGGCCGTCACGCGCGATGTCGGGGCGGTGCCGGACGATGAGATGATTCTGGACATAGGGCCCAAAACCGTCAGGCTGTATGAAGGACTGCTTGACAGGGCAGCCACCGTGGTGTGGAACGGGCCTGTGGGCGCGTTTGAAACCGCGCCTTTCGGCGCGGGCACCAGAGCGCTTGCGCAGAACCTGGCTGATTCCAAGGCCTTTGTTGTTGTCGGCGGCGGGGATTCCGTGGCCGCTGTGGAAGATTACGGGCTTGCGGATAAAATGGGCTATATTTCCACCGGAGGAGGCGCGTCGCTGGAGCTTCTGGAGGGCAAACTGCTGCCGTCCGTGGCGGCCTTGCAGGACCGCGGCTGACGAGAAATCATACCGGGGAGGGACAGTGCGGCGTTTTTATCAGGAAAGCTGGCAGGGAATACCCTTTACCTCCTTTTCGCACATTTCCTTTTTTCGCTTGGCGCAACCGCGCTTTTACGCCGTTTTTTACGAAGAACTCTTTCGCCGGTACAAAAACTGGGATTCCCTGCCCGCTGTTTGGCGCGCCAACAAAA
>JAISOT010000199.1 GCA_031275465.1 Desulfovibrio sp. | reverse complement strand
AGAACAAATCATCGAATCTGTGGGAAGATTTTGTTCGCGAATTTATGAGACAGGACACTAGTTATTCTTCCTCAAATCCAAAAGCATCAAACCGCAAAGTTCGGCAGTTCTCCGTGATGTCCCGAATGGTTTTCTCCGTTGCTCCGTCTTGCAGGCGGGCCTGAATCTCAATCGTGACCTGCACATCTGCGCCCACGAGTTTTGTGAGGTGTTGGATAACTTCATCGGATATGCGTCCGGCGTCGCGTCCAACGCGGAGTGCATCCAGTTGCACCGAACCATGAAAACGCCGGTATTCTGGCACGGGCGGTAATGTTATTGTCGCCGCTGCTCCGGATTGGCCGCCTTGAGCAGGCAGTTCATTTGAACCGCCAAGATTGCCGGGTTGTCCCGCCGCGCCGGAAGTCGCGTTTCCCGCTTGCGCGGCTTCAACGTCCTTGCGCTGCTGTTCGGCGGCAATCTCTGGTTTCACTACCAAAGCGCCGCCTTCCGCCTGAATGGATGCCGCTATGCCGCAGGTCAGCCCCAAATAGCGGCCTTCCGCATTTTTGGATTGGGCGTAGGCGAAAGTTTCCGTTTGCCAGTTCGGCTGCAGGACGCCTTCCCGGATGGCAGCCATCAGCACATCAGGGTCGCGCAAGCGAGGCAGGTAGACATAGGTCGCGAAATCTTCCACAAGCTGCTTTACAGGCACATCGTCGCCGCGCCAGAGCGGCACCCGCTCCAGTTCCAGACGCAGACGGATACCGCCCATTTGAGTAAGCAGCATTTCCTCGCTACGGAGTTTTTTGGAGGCGCGCAACGCCAATGAATCCGTTCCCTGCAAACGGATTTCTGCCCATTCAAGCGTTCCTCGCGGATCGGACTGGCCCGGCACCAGCAGCCATTGCCATGTTTCCGGGATGCGTGCGTTGACGGTCGCATCGGCGTTCTTGCGCTTCGTATCCGCTTGCCTGGACTGGAAAGGGTCAAGATTAAGCTGTTCCCGTTCTTCCCAAATGGACTTCCAAGCCAGAAATTGGCGGATAGTCGTTTGCAGGTCGTTCAGCCGCGCCGTATCTCCCGCCAGAAACACCAGACTGTTTTTATACGAGCGCGGATTGTTCCCGCGACTGTCCAGAATGCCTCCGGCTTCCTTGCGGGCGGGGCTGTCGTCCTGTCCTTTGCCGTGCGGATGTTCCGGGCCGAGAATAACCAGACGCGCCTCATGTTCATCGGGAATATCACTGCCGCTCAGGCAGGCGTGGACTCTATGGAAATCTCCCCGGCTGCGGGCCTCTTCGCGCAGTCTTTTCACAATTTCGTCCGTGATATCATGCTCATGCAACTGGTTTGCCCGATCTTCAGCCAGGCGCGTCACTGTGGGTTGGGTGGAAAACCAGTAGCGGCTTCCGTCCACATACAGGTATGTGGCCCTGTCGGTCAGCCGCCGCAAGGCATCGCCGAAGGTTGCCACAGCTTCACCGGGCTGCACGCAGCCAAGTTTCACCTGCCTGTCGTCAATGCCCCGGTTGGCCGCTCGCTGGGTGGGCGCGGAGCCGATATATAAAGTCCGCGCCACCCGGCGGCAGGCGGAATAGCGGCCAAGGTTCGGGGCATCCTGATCCAGCCTGAGAGGGAGAGAATGCTCGCCGTCCACGTCTTTGGCAATCACCGGCGTCCATTGGTCATCCAGATAACGGGTCAGCTCAAACTGCACCACCGGATCGTCAATGGGAATGGTGGCGGGCATAATCAGCAGATTGCCGTCATTGCGTTCCCACAGGGAATGAATGACCGCCGCCATAAGGCGCAAAACGCCCCGTGTGCGCTGAAATTTGTCCAAGGTTGACCAGTCGTTGTAGAGGCGATCAAAAAGCTCCGGATGGATGGGGTAGGCCAGTTTGATACGCCGCTCGTATTCGGCCTCGCGGCACTCGGAAGGAAATTCGTTACGCTGCGCTCCATACATCTCCACAAAAGCGCGAGCCACGGCATCCAGCGCCACAAAAGCCTGCTTATCGTGCATTGGTTCAAAAAGGCGGCGACGCACGATCTCAAAACCCTCATCGGGACTGGCCGGTCGCCAGCTTGATTCAACACGGCCTATGGCGTTTTTAAGTCTTGAAAGAGCGCGTTGTCCCCATTCGCCGCCGATCTCATTATCGGAAGCGGGAATACTGACCACGAGCAAGGTATCCTTAGCCGCTTTGGCTGATTCACTCAGGGCTTGGGCAAAGGTGAATTGCGTGTCAAAGGTTCCGGCAGGGAGTACGCTGCCTTCATGCAACTGCCTTGCATAGGCCACCCATTCGTCAATCAGGATCAAACACGGCGAGAACCTGTTAAACAGTTCTTTCATTTTGTCGCCGGGATTGGTGGCGTTTTCATCGTCAGCGCGGATCATTTCGTAACCGGCTTTGCCGCCAAGCTGCCAGGCTATTTCACCCCAAATGGTGCGGACGACGGTTCCATCGTCCTTTTTGCCGGGGTTGCCGGGAGACACTTTTGTGCCGACCACAACAGCCCGGTTAACCCGTTGCGCTATTTCGCATTCCACATCTTGCAATATCTTGTCGGTACCGGATAATTCCGAAACCGGCGTACCTGCGAACAAATGGTACAGAGCCAACATGCTGTGGGTTTTGCCACCGCCGAAATTGGTTTGCAGTTCCACCACAGGATCGCCGCCTTTGCCTCCAATACGGCGCACTCCATTGCTGAGCAACTTTTGTAATCCCTCGGTGATAAAAGTGCGGCGGAAAAACTCGACAGCATTCTGATATTCTGAGGATGCTTCGCCCAGATAGACTTGCCACAGGTCTGCCGCGAATTCCGCCTGCTGGTACGTGCCTCCGGCCACGTCCCGATGCGGGGTGACGACTTCCCGCCAGGGTTTGAGACCGCTCAGGGGATTGCCTTCAGTAGGGGCTACGGAATGCTTGCGCATCTCTCCACGGCGCTGTTCATCAAAACGCACACGCAGAAGCGCCATCTTTTGGTCTTCCAGCTCTTTGGCCTCGGGAGCCGATATGGCGGTAAGCAAGCGCCCGATACTGTCCAGCGCCCGGTATGTGTCGTCGCTGCTGAAAGGCGTTTGATGCGCCCAGCGGTTGCGCACATCGCGCAATTCGCTTACCAGGGAGCGTTCCGCATGGCCGAGGGTATTGCGAAAGACGGTATTCCACTGTTCCCACATGAGGGTGAGCAGATTTTGGGTGTCCCAATTATGTTTGCCGGTCCCGGCGGCTTTTATGCTTCCGCGATCCTCACGGAGCGTGGATGCGACAGTCTCTTGCCACGTATCGCCGTGAACGGCCTGAAACTCCCGCTCCACAAAGGGGAACAGCCCTTTATTGAGAAGTTCCAGGGCATCTCCAACGCGCGCGTGATTGGTCTTGGACATATTTTCACCTCGTGGTCCGGGAGCACGTTATTCTTAAAGGGTAAGCTGCTGTGGGCCTGGAGCCGCTTGCGCCAGTTTGGTCAATTCCGGCCAAGCCAGAACAAGCCCATTATACATTTGCGCCTCTGCTGACCAGCCTTTTCCATCACAAAGTTTGTGCAGCCGATAGGCCAGCTCGCGAGCCGTCTCGCCAAGAACGCCGCCCAGCTTGCGCAGCAACAGGGCAGCGCCGCTCTCGCCTTCCTGATCCAGCGCCCGAATCAGATACTGCGCGGCTTCCCACACCGTAAGCCTTTTGTCCGTGGCCGGCTCCCAATCCTGAAGCAATTCCTCCCGTTTCAGCAACCTGACCTTGCCGCCGCGCGAAGCCACGATGCCCGCTTCAACCAGTCCGTTAACGGCG
>JAISOT010000160.1 GCA_031275465.1 Desulfovibrio sp. | reverse complement strand
CACGTATCGGGCTTTGAAGATATCCGCCTTCTTACCCGGCATGGCCGCCTCGTATGCGGTTCCTGTTCGTCAGGCCAGCGCTTTGCCTGCGGCTTCCTTCAGATTCCACCTTGCGATGGTCACCCTTGCCGTCCGGCTGGCAGTTCCACGTGACGGGCCTGCGGAGGACTTACACCTCCAAGTTCGTGCGCCCTGCCGGGCGCACGAATAAAAGCCAGAAAGCATGAAGAGTTATTCGATGGGGTAGGTGATGCCTTGAGCCTTGTTTCCGCAAACGATGCTCGGGGCTGGTTTACATCCTGCGGTTATACACAATTTGAAAGTTGAAAGACTCTGACCGCCATGCCTTCAAGCGCGGCGCGGCGTCGGCAACGGCGGATCGCGCCGCGTTCCCGCGCCGTCACTTGCCCTTTCGTCGTTCAAGGTAACGGCGCACAGCCCTGTTGTGCTCCGTGAGACTTGTGGAAAAAACATGCGCGCCGCCGTCGCGTTCCGCCACAAAATACAGGAAGTTGTGCTCTTCCGGCCGCACCGCCGCCCTGAGGGCGGCCATGCCGAAAGAACAGATGGGGCCGGGCGGCAGGCCGGGATGTTGATACGTATTGTAGGCATTGGCGGCATCCTCCAGGTGGGTGCGGCGCAGATTGCCGTCAAATTTCTCGCCCAGACCGTAGATGACCGTGGGGTCGGCCTGCAGCGGCATTCCCCTCTCAAGCCTGTTCCGGTACACGCCGGCCACGCGCGCCCGCTCCTCGTCGCGCCCGGTTTCCTTCTCCACCAGTGAAGCCAGAATGACGTATTTTTTCAAAAGTTCGTCCGCCGGCTTCGCCCCATCCGGCCACACCGCCGCCGCTTTACGCCAGAAATTGTCCACCATGCGCCCGATTACGGCGCGCACCTGCGCGATATCCGGCAGGTCGGGCTTTTTGAGCAGGTAGGTGTCCGGCATGAGAAACCCTTCCGCCGTGGCGAAGGGGATGCCGTAATGGCGCAAAAAGTCCGGATCAACAAGCACATTGCGAAAATCCTCAAAAACGACGAAACCGGCTTTTTCCAATGTTTGTCCTGTCTGTCGCCAGGTCAGTCCTTCCGGGATCGTAATGCGAAAGAGCACCGGACGCCCGTCCACAAGCTCGTCCAATATCTTCTCCGGCAGCCAGCCGGTGTTCATGGCGAAGCGCCCTGCCTGCAAATGGCTGTCCAGCTTTTTCCAGCGGGCCAGAAGGCGGAATTTCCGCGCGTCCGTGATAAGGCCCTTTTCAACCAGCTGCTCGCAGACGGCGGCGAAGCGCGCCCCAGGAACAACGTCAAAAAACACTTCGCGGCCGGCCCGCTCCGGGGCTGTGCGCAAAAAGACGCCGGCTTCATGCCAGAGCCAGCCGCCGCCGGCAACGGCGCACAAAAGCAGCAGACCGAGCAGACGCGGGAGAATTCTCACGCAAGTCTCCGCATGTCAGGAGGCAGGGAGAGAAAGGAGGCGAGAATACGCACGGCCGCCTGCTGATCCAGTACAGCCCGGCGCTTGTCCGCCCTCACCCCGGCTTGGCGTATGTCCCGAAGGGCTTCCGCGCTGCTGAGCAATTCGGGCATGAAGTATACAGGCAGGGCAACGCGCCGCCTGATGCGCTTGGTGACATTGCGCACCTGTCTCGTGGTTTCGCTCTCGCTGCCGTCGGCATGAAGGGGCAAGCCCATGACGACAGCCGCGGCCCCGGCTTCCGCGATACGGGCCGCAAGGGCCGCAAGCAGGGCCTTGCGGTCGGGAAAGTCGCGCAGAGAAAAGGTGGTCAGGGGAAAAGCCATGCGTCCTTCCGGATCCGACACCGCAAGGCCGGTGCGGACAAGGCCGTAATCTATGCCCACGTATTTCACAATGCCACCGCGCGCCCGTCGCCAAAATCAATTTTTCCGCGCTACAGCCCCATTTTTTCCCGCGCCTGCGCCAGTGTGCCTTCGGCGAAAACGCGGGCGCGCTTGTTGCCGGCGGCCAGAATATCTTCCACAGTATCCTGGCGCCGCTCCAGCGCAATCCGGCGTTCTTGCAGAGGCTCAAGGAAAGCGCGCAAATTGGCGAGAAAGATCCTTTTGCACTCCACGCAGCCCAGAGCGGCCGTTGTACAGCCCTGACGGATATCCTCCCGGGCGGGCGCTTCCGTCAACAGAACATGGTAGGGGAAAAGATTGCACACGTCCGGATTGCCGGGATCTGACCTGCGCATGCGCGCCTGATCGGTAAACATGCCGCGCACTTTTGCCTCAATATCGACAAAGGAGTCTGAAAGGAAAATGCCGTTGCCGTAACTTTTGGACATTTTGCGGCCGTCCAGGCCGGGACATTTCGCCGCCGGAGTCAGAAGCGCCTGGGGTTCGGGAAATGTCTCGCCGTAAAATGAATTGAAGCGCCGCGCGATTTCACGGGTGAGCTCCAGGTGCGGCAGCTGGTCTTCACCCACCGGGACACCGCGAGGCTTGTACATGAGGATATCCGCCGCCATCAACACCGGGTAGCAGAGGAAGCCCGCGTTGCCCAAATCCTTGTTGCTGATTTGCTGTTGCTGTTCCTTGTACGTGGGATTGCGAACAAGCCAGGAAACAGGCGTGATCATGGACAGCAACAAAGAAAGCTCGCCATGCTCCTTGACGGCCGACTGGCGGAAAATGACGCATTTTTCAGGATCTAGGCCGGCTCCGGCCCAGTCCTTGACCATTTCCGCAATATTGCGGCGCAGGGCGGACGTATCCGCAAAATCGCTGGTGAGCGCGTGCCAGTCCGCAACAAAGAAATAGGCATGGGAACTTTCCTGCAGGGCAATCCAGTTCTTCAGCACGCCGAAATAATGTCCCAAATGCAGCGGCCCGGTTGGGCGCATCCCTGAAACTGTCCGCGATCGCGTCTCCATTCTGTGAGATCCTTTATTGCAAGCCAAGAAAACTGAACAATCCCCGCACGCTGCCCCGAACCAGCGGCTGCAGCACATCCCCCAGCAAGCCGGTGAAAAGCAGCAACAGCAAAACGGCAAAGCCGTACCGGCCCTGCTGCATAAAACGCCAACCCGCCTCACGCGGCAAAAAATAGGAGAGCACTTTGCTGCCGTCCAGCGGCGGAATGGGCAGCAAATTCAGCCAGGCAAGGCCGAAATTGATGACCACCCCGGCCTGCAGGGAAGACAGGGCAAAGATATACACGCTGCTGTGCTGCCACAAGCCGGGCGGAAAAAGATACAGGGTCAGACGCAGCGACAGGCCGAAAATGACGGCAAGGCCCATATTGGTCATGGGGCCTGCCAGGGCAACAAGCATCATGTCCCTGACAGGATTGCGGAAATATCGGGGATTCACGGGCACCGGCTTGGCCCAGCCGAAAACGAAACCCGTCAGGCTTGTGAGGGCGAAAACAAGAATTCCCATGGGATCAATATGCGGCAACGGATTCAACGTCAGGCGGCCCAATGCTGCGGCCGTTGGATCGCCGCGTCTGAAGGCCACATAGCCGTGGGCCACTTCATGCAGAATAATGCCCAGCATGGCGGGCACCGCCGCGATGGCGATTGTGCGCATGGCGCCGGGCAGGTCGTTAAGCAGGGTGGTCAGCATGTTCATCCCTGCGCTCACATAGCATATTCGGGAGCGGCAGGCAATGTGGGCAGATGCAAAGGGCCTGAACCGTACGGCCCCGGCTCATGTCGTGTTCCGGGCATTCCTGAAAACGGCTGTTTCTTGCGCGGCAAACCCTACAGATCGGGCGTTCCCCGAACTTCCTGGGCCGCAAGGATGTCAAGAGCGCCGCAGCCTTCCTTTCGCGCGGCGTCCGGCGCAAGGCCCAATTCACGCATACGCAGAAAAATCAGCCGGCTCATCCAGGCGTCCGTGGCGGCATACGCAATCTGACGATTGCTCAGTTCGACAAGGCTCCAGTTGGAGCAGCGCGGTCCCTTGGAAATGCGGCGGGCAAAGAGATTTGCCGCCAGTGTGCGCAACCCCTGAGCGGGCAATTTGTGGGAGCGGGCCAGCGCGCCAATATCCACAAGCCCCGCAGGTTCAAAATCGTACAGGACGGCCAGTTGCTTCATATCGTCATTTATGGCCACGCCGGCCTTGACCTGCCCGGGGTTTGCCAGAATTTCCGCCAGCGGCTGGCTGAAAGCCAAAAAATTCAGCTGAATGAGATAAACAGCCTGCCCTGTCGCCAACTGAATGAGAGAAGGCGCATTGATTTTGCCTTTGTGGAAAGTAGGCCGCGTCTCCGTGTCAAAACCCAGCACAGGCTCAGAAGTCAGATCCGGTCTGGCAGTGCTAAGGTCGGCGAGGGAACGGATGATGCGCACTTTTCCCCCGTAATGGCACAGAGGCAAGGCGTTGATTTCCTCACCATTCAGGCGGCGTCTGAGGGCGGTTGTCTTGGTGCTGTTATCCATCCGGGACAGTATCGACTATTTGCCGATACAAAAGTTTTCAAAAATTCTGTTAAGCATTTCCGCCGAACCAACTGCGCCCGTCACTTCGCCAAGCCTGTCCGCCGCCGCCTCAAGACGCACGGCGCAACAGTCATACGTCTGCCCTGCCTCAATATCCTCCCTGAGTTCGCGCAAGTCCGCCAGGGTATCCTCCAGAGCCGCGGCCTGCCGCAGATTGGGCGCCACGCCGTCCGGCGCGCGTCTCCGCTCCTCGCCCAGCGCCACAGTACGCAAAACGCGCGCGAGTTCCTCCAGCCGCTCTCCCGTGAGGGCGCTCACTGCGCAGCAGGGATGGCCGGTAGTCCAGGGCGGGGGAAAGACGGAGGGCATGCATACATCGCACTTGTTCCAGACATAGAGCACAGGTCTGCCCGAGGCCAGCTCAAGGGCTTGCCGCGCCGCAGGATCAGGGCAGATTTCGGCCTTCGCGCCGGCCTCCCCCAGTGTTTCGCCGTCCAGCACAATGGCGACCGCATCAGCCCCGCGCACTTTTTCCCGTCCGGCGGCCATGCCGAGGCTTTCCACCGGCTCTACGGCCTCGCGCAGGCCGGCGGTATCCGTCAGACGCACGGGCAGCCCGTCCAGATCGCACAGTTCTTCCAAAAAATCGCGGGTGGTGCCGGGATATTCCGTGACAAGAGCCCGGTTGCGCCCCAACAGCGCGTTGAGCAGGGAAGATTTGCCCGCGTTGACGGCCCCCGCCAGAACCACGGCAGCTCCCCGCTGCATGAGGTTCGCGCGCTTCCGCCCGGCCAGAAGAGTCCGCACCGCTTTCATGACGGCTTCCACAGCGGCCGCAAAATCCTCGCGGGCAAGGCATTCCACGTCTTCTTCCGGAAAGTCCACGGCCAGACAGACCTGAGCGCGCAAATTGTCCAGTTCCTCCCGCAAAGCGGTCACACGGCGGCCCAGCAGACCGTCCAGACGGTTCAAGCCGTATTGCAGGGCTTCCCTGGAAGGCGCGGCTATCATTTCCGCAACAGCCTCGGCCTGGCTCAAATCCATGCGTCCGTTTAAAAAGGCCCGGCGGGAAAACTCCCCCCGCTCTGCCGCGCGCGCTCCCAGCGAAAGCATTTTCCCCAGCACGCCCTGCACAATGAGCGGGCCCCCGTGGCAATGTATCTCCGCCATGTCTTCGCCGGCATAGGTGCGCGGTCCGGGCATGAAAACGGCCAGCGCGTCGTCAAGGGGATCGCCGTTTTCATCCAGAACACGGCCCCGGTAGAGCATCCAGGGATGAAAATTTTCAAAATGCGGAGAAAAGGGCAGGAACATGCGCGCCAATATCTCTTTGGCCCGCGGGCCGCACAGGCGCGCAATCCCGATGCCGCCGGATCCCGGCGGGGTGGCGATGGCGGCGATAGTGGGCATTCCGGGCTATTTTTCCGTTTTTTGACGTTGAATGACAACCCGCTTTAAAGGGCCCTCGCCGATGCTCCGCGTCTGAATGTCCTGCACGTTCTGCAGACTTAAATGTATAATGCGCCGGTGGTAAGAAGACATCGGACGGGTGGACAAAGCCCTGCCGCCGCGGCGCGCCTTGTCCGCCAGGGCGAAGGCCAGGGCCTTCAGCCTGTCTTCCTGCTTCCGCCGGTAGTCGCCTGCGTCCATCTGCACGCGCACGGCGGCGTCCAGGTTGCGGGAAACAATGCGCGAAAGCAGGTACTGCACGGCGCTGAGAGTCTGTCCTTCACGACCGATGAGCAGACCGGAGTCCTGTACGCAATTCACCGTGACGCGTACGCGATCCCGGCGGATATCCGTCGTAATCTCCGCGTCCTCACCCACAATCCCCCGGATGATTTTGCCGGCGGCTTCCATGAGGAGAAGCTTGAGGCGTTCCGCATCAATCTTTTCCAGGGGCGTTTGGGGCATGTCTGAAGCCGCGTCATCCAAATCGTCTTCCGCAATCCCGCAGTCGTGGTCCACGACATACCCTTCTGCCGGATCCCGGACGGCGCGGGAGGTTTTTTTCGTCAATTTCTTCCCGGCCGGCTCACCGATGTCCGCCGGCCCGTCCTCCCGCCTTGCCTCATTCCCGTTCTCGCGGACGTGCCCGCGGCTCCTGTCGTCACCGTCAAAAGTGAAAGCCCCGCCTTCGGGGGCAGGCGCGGGTTTTGCCGCCGAAGGCATGTCCCTGTCCGGCAAAGCATCCCCCGCCTCCGTCCGGCCGGATTGAAAAGCGGATTGCGCCTGGTCATGCGGCTTTTCTTCCCGGACCTTCCTGCCCAGAAGATGTTTGAGCGTTTCCGGCAACTGAACGCGCCGCGCGCGAATTTTCGCCTTGCGCGCTCCCACGATGCCGAAAATTCCGGATTTGGCGTCCTGAACTATTTCAATTTCCAGTTTTTCCCTGACAAGATTGAAGTAGTCGCAGGCCTCGTTGATGGCGCTGTCCAGATCATTGCCTTGAAACTCCTTGAAGCCGTCCATGCAAAACCTCGCTCAGCCTGTGGGGCGGCATCAGACGCGCACCGCGCTGTTTTTCCGAATCATGAGCCATTGCTGGGCAATGGAAAGGATATTGTTGACAAGCCAGTATATGACGAGCCCCGAAGGAAAATTCAGGAAAAGCACGGTGAAGATCAGCGGCAGAAACATCATCACTTTCTGCTGGATCGGATCAGCTGGCGGAGGGCTCATTTTTTGCTGCAAAAACATGGTCAGACCCATAATAACGGGCGTAATGTAATAGGGATCCTTCGTGGAAAGATCCGCCAGCCAGACAATGTCCGTAAAGGGCAGGCGCACGATGAAGGGCGCGTGGCGCAGTTCAATGGCGGTAAGCAGGGCCTGGTACAGGCCGAAGAAGACGGGCAGCTGTATAAGAATGGGCACGCACCCGCTGGCCGGGTTCACGCCGTAGGTTTTGTACAGGGCCATGACTTCCTTGTTCATCCGTTCCTTGTCGTCCTTGTATTTTTCCCGGAGGCTCGTCATCATGGGCTGGAGTTTTTTCATTTTTTCCATGGAGGAATAGCTTTTGGCCGTAAGCGGCCAGAAGGCCGCCTTGATAACCACGGTCAGAAGAATGATGGCAATTCCCCAGTTGTGCGCCCATGAGTAAAAAATCTGAAGCAGCCACAAAAGCCCTTTGGCGATAAGGCTGAATATGCCGAGATCGATACTTTTGGCAAGCTCCGGGGAGACGGATTGCAGGCGCGTGCGCTCCTTGGGGCCGAACCAGTAGGAAACGGAACAGGTTTTGTCCGTACCCGGAGCAAGGCTGATTTCCGGCTCCTCCAGGGCCGCGCGGTACACGTTCTGCTGCAGACGGGCCTTGACGGTCATGCCGCCGTCCGGCGAACCCGGCACCACCGCGGAAAGGAAATATGTGCTCATGACCCCGGCCCAATAAATCCTGCCGCTGTCCTGAACGCCTGTGGATTCCAGCGTTTTGACGGAAGACTCCTCGGCGAGGCTGCCGTCCTTGTCCCAGGCGACGCGCATTCCGTCATAGTTGTCGCTTGTGGAATTGCTCGCGTCCGCCGCCGCCGTATAGCTCAAACGTACGGTGCGCGCCTGGCCGCCGGGATTCCTGAGACGTACGGTTTCCCGTATGAGATAGGAATCCGCGCTGAAGACAAGCTCCCGCTCAATACGCAGGTTGTCAACCTCGCCGTTCAGGCGCAGAGTCGCCTGGCCGCCCGGCTTGAGGACGAAATCACCGGCGTCCGACTCAGGAGCCCATTTTCCGGTGCTCCAGGAAGGCTGGCCGTTGACGACAAGGCCCAGGGGGGCCACGGAGGCGGCTTGCGGTGAAACCATGTTCACCCGCGGCGCGTCGCCCGCAAGAGTGGCGCCGTAGGTCCTGAGGCTGAAAGAGCGCAATACGCCGCCGCCGCTGTGGATTACCGCGTCATACAGAGGCGTGCTCACCCTTACGTCCTGTCCGGGTGCCGGAGCAAAAGCCGGCAAAACCGGCCTGGCATCGGCCACGGGCGCAGGCTGCGGCGCGGCCTGTTGTTGCGCGGCCTGCTGCGCGGGCGGCGCGACCCAGCCCATATATTCCGCAAAGCGCCCCCAGCCGAAAAGCACGGCGAGGCACAGCGCAATGGCCAGAATCATATTTTTACTGTCTTGCATGTCAATAGTCACTCCCTGAGTCCATTTACCGGCCTGATGAAAATTCGTCCTGCCTTCCCAAATCCGGCTCGCTCTTTTTCCGCCGCGACAACGGGTAGTTTGCGGGCGGTACCGGATCATAGCCGTATCCGCCGAACGGATGGCAGCGAATCAGCCGCCGCAGGGCGAAAAACATGCCGCGCAACACGCCATGGCGCAAAATGGCTTCCGCCGCATAGGCGGAGCATGTGGGGTGAAAACGGCAGGCAGGCGGCAATATCGGCGAAATAAAATACTGGTACATGCGTACGGGCAAAACAAAAAGACCGCGCACAAGGCTGCTCATGATCCGCATTCCCCGTTTGCCGCCATGCGCCGCAGCAGCGGAGCAATCTCCGCCCTGACGCGCCCCAGGTCAAGGACAGCGCTTCCGGCATTTTTTTTTGCCACCGTCACCATGTCAGCCCGCAGGGGAAGCAGATCGCCCTGCAGACGAAAAAACTCCCGCAGCAACCGTTTGATGCGGTTACGAACAACCGCCTTTCCCACCTTGCGGGAAATCGCCAGCCCAATGCGCGTTCTTCCGGCAGATGGAGCCCCCGCAAGCAAAAAAACAAGAAAGTGTTCGCTGTGGTACCGCTTTCCCTTGTCATAGCAGGCGAGGAAGTCCGCCCGGCGGCGAAGCCTTTCGTGTTGCGGAGTAGCGCGACCTTGAGGGGGCAAGGCGCGGGACGCCATAAGGCGCTGTCTTCACACGCTCAGGCGTCTGCGCCCCTTGGCGCGACGGCGGCGCAGCACGGAACGGCCGGCCGGTGTCGCCATGCGGGCGCGGAAGCCGTGGGTGCGAACCCTTCTGATCTTGCTCGGCTGATATGTCCTTTTCATAATTTCTGTCCTTAGTTTCTGGCCGTCGCGTCCGGCGCGCGCCGGCGCGCTACGCGCTACGGCGGCCCGCGCGTATGATATCGAAAACGAATTGCGTTTTATACATAGCAAATCAGCGCCCGTCAAGCGGAATGACGGCCCGAATGTTACAAGCGTCGCGGAGGCGAACCCGCGGACAGAACTCTTCTTGCGCTTCGGCGCGAAATGATGTATTGGATTTGCCAGCGCAATTTCAACAACAGGATATTGGTATGAAACTATATGGCATCGCAGCTGTTTTTATTCTGTCTCTGGGAATATTCCTCGCCGCGCAGGAATGCGCGGAGGCCGCCCGTCTGGGCGGCGGCCGCTCCTTCGGCGGCAAGCCCTATATGAGCACGCCCGCGTCCCCGCCCCCGGCCATGAGGCAAAACCCCGCCGCGCAGGCGCAACCTTCCAGGGACGCCGGCGGCCGGCCGTCCCAGACGCAGCAGGGCAGGGGTCTGTTCGGCGGCATGGGCGGCCTTTTCGGCGGCCTTCTCGCGGGCACGCTCATCGGCTCCCTTCTCTCCGGCCACGGGTTTTCCGGGGGCGGTTTTCTGGATATTCTTCTTGTCGGCCTCCTGATATATCTGGCTCTCAAATTTTTCGCCGGAAGGAGGCGCCCCGCCGAAGCCGCGGCAGGCAGGCAGAACGCGGCCTTTACGGACAATCGGGATCTGTCCGCCGGGCGCGATCCGGGATGGGACAGGCTGCGTTCCGGGGCGTATCCGGAACAGGCCCGGCCCAGCGGCGATATTCCCGCTGATTTTGACGCGGAGGAGTTTCTGCGCGGCGCGAAAATGGCCTATGCGCGTTTGCAGGCTTCCTGGGACAAACGCGATCTGGAAGACATCGCCCACTTCGCTACGCCGGCTGTACTGGAAAAAATACGCGAGGATCTCGCGGCCGCCCCTTCGCCGGGGACAACCGAGCTGCTGCTGGTGAACGCCCAGTTGCTGCATGCGGAAAAAACAGGCGGGGAGGAACGCGCGGAAGTGCTCTTTGACGTGCTCATGCGTGAAAGCCCGGAGCAGCCGGCCCCGGCTTCCGTAAAAGAAATCTGGCATTTTCTGCGCCGGGGCGCCGACGGCACCTGGAAGCTCGACGGCATACAGCAGGTGGCCTGAAAGGGACGCAGGCATGGAAAACTATGTTGCCAAACACGACAAACTGGTACGCCATCTCAATATAACCATAGAGGAAGCGCGCAAAGACTATGCAAAAGTGACCATGCCCATCATGGAACAGCATAAAAACGGCATGGGGGTGGCCCACGGAGGAGCCATCTTCTCCCTCGCCGATGTGGCTTTCGGCGCCGCCGCCAATGCGCAGGCCAAAACCGTTGTGGTAAGCCTGAACACCACTATCGAATTTCTGCGCCCCGGCAGGGCCGGCCCTCTGACGGCCGAGGCGAAAATTGTGCGGGCCGGCCAGCACATTATGTCGTATGACGTCGAGATTTTTGATTTTTCCGGTGATCTGATCGCCAAGGCCATGTGCGCGGGTTTTCTGACGGATATTCCCCTGCCGGAATAGGCCGTGAAAATTCACACGGACGCGAGGCTCGGGACGGAGCGCGGTCAAACCTCTGGGCGGGCATATTATGGACAGTATGCAGCTGTACAAAGAACTGATGGACTTGCAGGACAGGGCCGGCGTTCCCATGGACACGCGCTGGAGGTCCCTGCTTCTCTACCTGCGGGAGGTGAAGGATTATACGCATTTGTCCGATGTCCAGAAAATGACCATACAGGCCATGATGGTCAACATTTATTCCAGCAAGGACTATTCCGAAGAAAACCTGCGCCAGGTGCTGAACGATTACCGCGACTGCATCGTGGCTCAGTACAAAAAAAAAGTGGAAACCCTCATCAACGAGGCCGGCGCGCTCATACGGGAATTCCAAAAAATTCTCAGCAGGCGCAGCGGCAATATCAACGACCTGGAAGAGACAACCTTCGGCATTGTTGAAAAGTTCCTGGATTCTCCGGAACAGATGGACCAACTGCGCGACGCATTTTCCCGGATAAAAAATTTTTTCGCCAATGACCTGCGCTCTCTTGAAAATCTGGCCGTCAGCGACGCGCTGACGGGCCTTTCCAACCGCAGGGCCTTTGACGAATTCATGGAATCCGCCATTGAGGAGTGGCGCAACAGTGACCGCCCTCTGGGCCTTGCGATATTCGACATAGATCACTTCAAAAAATTCAATGACACCCACGGGCACCGTATCGGAGACCAGGTGCTGGCCCTGGTGGCCAAGCAGATAAGCAGGGCGGCCGGCGCTGTTTCTTCCGACAGCGAGGTTCTTGTGGCCCGTTATGGCGGCGAGGAGTTCGTGCTGGCCGTTTCCGGCAGGGGAATATCACAACTCACTAAAATTACTGAAAAGATCAGAAGAAACATCAAACAGTTCAATTTTCTTATCCGTGACGCTGACGGCAATGTGCTGGAGAGCGGAGTGCACATTACCGTCAGCGCCGGTATCGCCACCATGTCCAAGACGTGGACCGGCGTGTATCTGGAGAATCTGATAGACTGCGCCGACAAGGCGCTTTATCACGCCAAACGCCACGGGCGCGACAAGGCCGTCATGTTCCGCCACAATGAAAAGCAGACTTTTGCCGTCGTGCCGCCTGGGGACCAGGCAAATTAACGCTCACTTCGCCGTCAAGCGACAATCTCAAGCGTGACACGCTCTAAAAGATTACGGCTGTGGCAAGCCCCAGAAAGAGGAAAAATCCGGCCCCGTCGGTAATGGTCGTCAGAAAAATGCTGGAGGCATGGGCGGGA
>JAISOT010000152.1 GCA_031275465.1 Desulfovibrio sp. | reverse complement strand
ATGCCTCTTGTAATCCCGCAGTCAACAAAAATGGGGATTTTGCGGTCAATTATCTTGACGATATCCGGTAAAATTCTGACCGGAGGCACGGCATAATCCAGGGCAATACCGCCGTGGTGTGAAAGCAAAATGCCGGATGCGCCAAGTTTCAGGGCTTTTGCGGCATCCTGCCCGCTCAGGACTCCTTTCAGGATAAAAGGCAGCCCGCTGGCCTGGATATAGCTTTTGATCTGCCCGGAAGTCTTGGGGCTCATGGGGAAAGGCGGCGGTACATTGGTTTTGCGCCCGAAGAAAAAATCAATATCCATGCCCACCGCGAAAGCGCCATGTTTTTCCGCCAAGGCGATTTTTTCAAAAATCATATTCGTATCTTTATACGGCTTGACGATTTTGATAACTTTCGCGCCGGTGTCAATCATGGCTTTAAGTTCATCTTCACCGCCTATGCCCGCCCACATGACCGCGCCTGCAGCCGCGGCTCCTTTGGCGACTTCGGCCATTCCTCCCGGCCAGATTTTGTCCAGGCCGGACAAGGCGGCGGTCATGACCGGAGTGGAAAAGCTCTCACCAAAGAGCTTCATTTGCGTGGAAGCCTCCACCGAATCCAGAACCCGGAGCTCCAGCAGGAGCGAATCGAAATACTGGCGGGTTATTCTGGCCGAACTGGAAGGTTCCGGCGTATGGCTGTTCGGAAAGCCTTTTTCTTCCAGTTTTTCATTCCCGGTCTGCAGCAGCGCTTTAGGGGGCATGCGGTTCTCCTTGGGTTCTGCGGAAACACTATGTTTTTTCACAGCGCCGTGTCAAGGGGCGCGCGCGCCTTCAGAAATTCTCATTTCGACCTGTCACCCAAGTAAGCATAGCGTCACAGGCATTATGCATGAGAAATGCCAACAGATGTAATACGATCAATACATTTGTTATTCGGTTGAATCGGCGGCATCTTGCCCATGGCATCTTCTCTCACTTCGCTGATGCTTGCGCTTTGGTTCCTCCAAAAGCCTGACAAGAAAAGAAAGACGCAGAAAGAGATAGCTGGACAGCAATTGCCTTTCTGCCGAAGGGGACAGAGAGATTTAACATTGAAAATATATAAATCGCTCTGTAAGGATTTGTTCGCAAATCCTTGTCCCAAGATTGTCGCAAGACGAATTCACTTCGCTGTCAAGCGACAATATCAAGCGTAACATTCCCTAGGGCATGGCAAGTTTGAGACGACGCATTCTGTCTCTCCTCGGGCTTACCGCCCGCTCACGCAGCCGCCTGAGCAACTTCCATGTCGGAATGTTCAATTGTACAATGGACTCATGGAACGCAGCAGATTGGCAAACAGACCGCCAAGACCGCCAACAAAATCTTCAATATTGTCCGCCATAATAACGAGCAGAAGTCCCACAAAAAAAAATCCCACGCCTATTTTGACGGGAAAGCCGAACTCCATGATATGAATTTGCGGAGAGGTGCGGGCCACAAGCGCAAGCGCCACTTCCACCATAAACAGGGCCACCATGACCGGCGCCGCTATTTTAACGGCCAGCACAAAAACCTGCGCGGCCAGATGCAGTATCTGCCGGAGCAGCGTTTCGCCGATGAAAAGGCCGCCCGGAGGAATCAGCTTGAAGGACGCGGCAAATCCTTTGAGCATGTACAGATGGCCGTCCAGAGTCAAAAAGACGAGCAGGGCGACCATCCAGAGGAAGAATGCCGTGGCCCCTGTCTGGTTGCCGGTGAGGGGGTCGGCAAAATTGATCATGGTGAAACCCATCTGAAAGCCCAGCAATTCGCCCCCCGCCTGTATTCCCATGAACAGGAAATTGACGGCCAGGCCGAGTACAAGCCCCATCACGACTTCCCCAAGGAGCATGAGCCCCATGCTGAAGGGATGCAAGGGCATGTCCGCGCCGGAAAAAGCTAGGTGCGGCCACACGGCCAGCGAAAAAACAATGCTTGTCGCCGCTTTGACAAGAACGGGGATATTTTGCGTGGAAAAAACCGGCAGCATGAACATGACGATGCTCACGCGCATGACGGTGAGGATAAAACTCAGGACAAGTGAAGGATCATAGCTGTAAACATCCATGTCCGGAGTTTATGCAAAATGCTTGCCGCCGGAAGATTTTCTTTCGCCTGTGCCCTGCCTCCATTCAGTCCAGCAGTTTCTGCGCGTATTTCTCCACCGGGGCGAAATCGTCCGACAGGGACGCGGCGATGGCTGCCGGCCGGGTTATCCGCGTACGCAGCAAACGCCGGGCAGCCTCGGGCAGCGCGCCACAGGATCCCGCAAAAAGCGCCGCAAGGTCGGGCCGCTTTTCGGGCAGAGCCAGAAGCAGCAGGTTCTGCACTTCATCAGGCCGGCTTTGCGGGTCAACCGCAAAAACGTGAACTTCAGCGAAAGCCTCTTGCAGATTGGCGTGGATGGCCTGAAAAAGCGCGCCCCTCTCTCCGTTGAAGGCAGAAATGACATTCATCATGACCGCGCCCTGCGGGGCTGTGGCCCGCCGCAGGGCCAGCGCGGCTTCCCGGGTTCCCATCTGAAAAGGCACGCTGTACCAGGAATTGAACACATCCACAAAAATGACGTCCCAGACGGCCGTGTTTCTGTTGAGAAAGCGGCGCGCGTCTTCGTGATGAATGCGCAGGCGGGGGCTGTCAGGCAAAGAAAAATACTCGCGCGTGACCCTTGTCATGCCCGGATCCAACTCCACCACGTCAACCTCAATCTCTTCGGGCGCATTTCCCTTCGCCAGCAGCCAGCGCGGGATGGAATAGCCGCCGCCGCCAAGCACCAGCACGCGTCGGAAGGCGGGGGAAAGCGGCCCGGCGAGGGCAATATAGCGGGTATATTCGCAGTACAGCGCTTCAGGGTCGTCCAGGTACATGGCTGACTGTATTTTCCCCGGATCCGTCTGAATGATGCGCACCCGGCGGACATCGGTTGCGAGGCCCTCATATATGCGTATGTGGTTGTAGGGAGTTTCAACAGTGGGCAAGGCGCCTTGCCTGATCTGCCAGTCCGTATAGGACGCGTTGCCCAGGGCGCCGGCCAGCGCCAGCACGGCAAGGCACAAAGCGGGCGGATTTTTTCCCCGGCGGGCCAGAAGCGAGAGAAAAGCGCCGGCCGCCGCCACAGCCAGGAGGATTTGCGTGCAGCTGAAAAAAGAAATCAGCACAAAACCGCCCAGAAATGTCCCGACAATGCTTCCGGCGGTGGAAAGCGCGTACAGGCGCCCCACGGTGCCGCCGGAGGAGGTGATGTCCTTGAGGCGCAGACGCACGATATAGGGCGTGACCATACCGAACAGGGTGGCGGGGAGGGCAAAATATATCACGGCGCCGGCAACCGCTCCCGCGTAGACATTGGGGCAGGCTTCCATCATCCGCGCGCCGAACAGCCGGTGCGCGACGGGGATGATGCCCGTCCCGGCTCCTGCTCCCAGCAGAATCATGGACAAAACCCCGGAGGAGAGTTTTTTGTCGGCCATCCGCCCGCCCAGCATGGCCCCCAGAGCCAGAAAAGCCAGCATAACGCCGATGAGGCTTGTCCACACAATGACGGAGGTGCCCACATGCGGCGCCATAATTCGCGCGCCTACCATCTCCAGAACCATAATGACGGCCCCTGCGGCAAAGGCCACAAATTCCGGCAGGGGAAGATGCGTCTGGTCACGGCCCTGGACTCGTGCTTTACGTTCATTGCGGTTTCGCATTTTTCACCCCCAATCCGGAAAATACCCGCGTCGCGCGGCAAGTCAAGAGGCTGCCATACTCCGCATACAGCCGTGACATCTTTGATTTTCACCCTCCTGATTGTCCTGTCGTCAGCGTTGCCTGCAATGGCAAAAAGTACCTGCCATAAACGGCATTGACCCCACCCCCCCTTCCGCCTATGTTGACGAAAAAACGGGCAAGCCTGCGGGCTTTGCGGTATTGCCGACACGCCCGGCAAGGCCGTCTCAGCGGGCTGAGGCGGCCAGAAAGCGGTACGCTGACTATGCGTATTTTTTACTATTTGAGCCACTATATAAGCCATCGCCTCGCAGGGCTCGCCTATATTGACGTTCTGCGCGGCCTTGGCCATGAGGTGCGCGCCAATCTGCCTCCGGGCTTTGACGCGGCTTCGCCGTTCGCGGCCAGAACCACGCCGCCTGACGACCTCTCAGGCGAACAGGCAATCTTTCTCGAAAACGCCGACATTGTCGTCCTGCATCAGGAACCGACGCTCTACGCCTCCATCTATGAGGCCATGCCCGTTTTGGCCCGCAAATACGTTATCGCTTATGCCGTCTGGGAAAACGAAAAACTCACGCCGTTTTTTATATCTCCCCTGCAGACGGTAAACGAAGTATGGACCTGCTCGGAGTTTTGCCGCGCCGCCATGGCCCCGCATGTAAAACAATGCTTCGTGCTGCCGCACGTCGTGCGCAGACTCCCCCCCGCTACAGAGGACCGCCAATGGGCCGAGGCTGTTCTCGCGACAGGCCGCGAACCGGCCGCTTTTGTATTTTTGTCCGTCATGGATGCCGTCAATCCAAGAAAAAATCTGCGCGGTCTGCTGAGGGCCTTCACCCTTTTGCGCAGCAGCGCGCGCAGGCCGGTGCGCCTCCTGCTCAAGCAGTACCGGGTAAAAATGTCCTTCGACGGAATGCCTGACGTAATCAGCGTGACCGAAGACCTCAGCCCCGGACGCATGGCCGCGCTCTACACCCTGTGTGGGGCCTATGTCAGCGCGCATCACGCCGAAGGCTGGGGCCTTGGCATGTCAGAGGCCATGGCCTACGGCAAACCGGTTATCGCCACCGGTTATTCAGGCAACATGGAGTATATGGACGCGACGAACAGTTTGCCCGTATCCTATACCATGCGCCCGGTTTCTGAAGAAATGCGCGCAAAGCTGCCCCTGTTTACGCCGGACATGCTGTGGGCCGAGCCGGAAATGGAATCTTTGGTCAAGGCCATGCGCCAGACGGCGGAAGGGCGCCATGACCCAAACCTCGGCGCCCGGGCGGCGGCCATTGTTGAACGCTTCGGCCCCGCGCGCGTCGGGACGATATTGACGGAACTGCTCGCGCGCGCCGGGCGGATCAGCCGCCGGAGGGTTTGCCCGCGTTGTCCGCAACACGCCCGTTAGGGCGATGTCCTGCGGTTTTTGCCGGATTTTGAGCTGAATCCGGAGAGTTGCTTTTGCGGAGCGCCCCGCTCAGCCTGTCAAACCACAAATAAATCACGGGAGTGGTGAAAAGCGTCAGCATCTGGCTGAAAACAAGCCCGCCCACCATGGTTGCGCCAAGCGGCCGGCGCAGCTCGGCGCCCATGCCCTGGCCGAGCATGAGCGGCAGGGCGCTCAGCAGCGCGGCCATGGTGGTCATCAGAATGGGGCGCAAACGCAGAAGACACGCCTTGCGTATGGCCTCAAGCGGCGGCAGTCCCTCGTGACGTTCGGCCTCAAGGGCAAAGTCTATCATCATGATGGCGTTTTTTTTCACAATGCCGATCAGGAGGATTATGCCGATAACGCCCACGACGCCAAGTTCCATGCGCCCGACGATGAGGGCGAGCAGAGCCCCCACCCCTGCCGAAGGCAAGGTGGAAAGTATGGTGAGCGGATGAATGTAGCTTTCATATAACACGCCGAGCACGATATACATGGTCACCACCGCCGCCAGTATGAGCCAGAGCTGATTGGCGCTGGAACCCGTGAAGGCCTCGGCGGCGCCCTGAAAGCTCGCCCGCAGGCTTGCCGGCAGGCCGGTCAGGGTTGCCCGCACGGCGCACATGGCCGCGCCGAGGGAAGACTCTTCCGCCACGTTGAAGGAAATCGCGGCAGCGGGAAACTGTCCCTGCCGGGCCACGGTCATGGCCGCGGGGCGCTCTTCAATCCCGGCCAGAGCGGTCAGAGGGACGGGGCCGCCTCCTGCTCCGCGCACATAGAGATTCTCCAGGCTGGAGGGGGAGGCGCGGAAGCGCGGAGCAACCTCCAGCACAACTTTGTACTGGTTCGTCTGGGTGAAGATGGTGGAAACAAGGCGCTGCCCCAGAGCGTCATAGAGGGCGTCGTCGATGTCGCTCATGCTGACGCCCAGACGCCCGGCCGTGTCGCGGTTGATGTTGAGCCAGGCCATGCGCCCGGGCTTTTGCAGATCGCTTGTCACATGCTCAAGTTCCGGGCGGGCGCGCAGTTCCGCGACAAGGCGCGGGATGCTCTCCTGCAGTTCCCGGTCTGAAATGGCCTCCACAGTGAACTGGTACCGGCCCTGCGTCACGCGATCTTCAATGGTGAGGTCCTGCACGGGCTGCAAATGCAGGCGCAGGCCCGGCAGATTCAGGGCCTTTTGCATCAGGCGGCGGGCTATGGCGGGAGCGCGCTCGTCACGCGCGCCAAGGGGCTTGAGTTCCACCGTCAGCCGCGAGGTGTTCATGCTCGGGTTGATGCCGTCCACACCCACAAAAAAGACCACGTCCGCCACAGCCGGATCGCCCAGCAGCACGTCGGCGATCTCCCGCTGGCGATCGCGCATGGCCGCGAAGGATGTCTCAGTCCCGGCTTCCACCGTGCCCTGCAGTACCCCCGTATCCTGCACAGGGAAAAAACCTTTGGGCGTGACCGTCCACAAAAGGCCCGTCAGCGCCATCACGGCGACGGCCAGGCCAAGCATCAGGGGCTGGCGGCGAAAAACGCTGTCAAGGCCGCGGGCATACAAGGCCGAAAGAACGCTGAAGAAACCCTCCTTCGACGCGGCTTCGTCAATTTTGGCGGCGCGGCTCCTGAGCATGACGGCGCAGAGCATGGGGGTAAGCGTCAGACTGATGACGGCGGAAACAAGGATTGTTATCGCCAGCGTGACCGCGAATTCCCGGAAAAGCCGGCCGGCCACGTCTCCCATGAAGAGCAGGGGAATGAGCACCGCCACCAGGGAAATGGTCAGGGAAATAATGGTGAAACCTATCTGTCCCGCTCCTCTCAGGGCCGCCTCCAGGGGAGGGTCGCCGCCTTCCAGAAAACGGGAGATGTTTTCAGTCACCACAATGGCGTCATCCACCACAAAGCCGGTGGCAATGACAAGGGCCATCAGAGTCAGATTATTGAGGGAAAATCCTGCCAGGTGCATCACGCCCAGAGATCCCACCAAGGAAAGGGGCACGGCGAGCGCCGGGATGAACGTGGCCCGCGCGTTGCGCAAAAAAAGCCATATCACGAATATTACAAGAACCACAGCGAAAAAAAGTTCGTATTGCACATCGCGCACCGTGGCGCGTACGGTGACTGTGCGGTCCGTGACAACGCGCACCTCCACGGCGCCGGGCAACGTCCGCCTGAGTGCGGGCAAAAGACGCGTCACGCTGTCGGCCACGGCAATGACATTGGCGCCTGGCTGGCGCTGCACGGAAAGCACGATGGCCGGTCTGAAGGGCTGCCCTTCTCCCGCTACCCAAGCGGCCAGACGGGCGTTTTCCGCGCCTTCCACAACCTCGGCCACATCCTGCAGGCGCAGGGCGGCGCCGTTTTTATAGCCGATGACAGTTTGGGCGTACTCCTCAGCCGAGGCGAGCTGGTCATTGGCGTCAATGGAGCTTGCCCGTTCAGGCCCGTCAAAGCTGCCTTTGGCGGTATTGACGTTGGCCCGCGCTATGGACTGGCGCACATCGGCAAGGGTAAGGCCGGCGCTTGCAAGAAGCCTCGGATTTACCTGCACGCGCACAGCGGGCCGCTGCCCGCCGGAAAGCGTGACCAGCCCCACGCCCGGCAGTTGCGAAATTTTTTGCGCCAGGCGCGTGTCCACCAGATCTTCCAGGCGGGTCAGGGGCATGGACTCGCTCACCGCGGCAAGCGTGATAATGGGCGGATCCGCCGGATTGACCTTGTTGTAGACCGGCGGCGCCGGCAGATCCTGAGGCAGCAGGTTGTTGGCCGCGTTGATGGCGGCCTGCACTTCCTGTTCCGCCACATCAAGGGGCACGGAAAGGTCGAAGCGCAGAGTGATCGTGGAAGCCCCGGCGCTGGAAAGGGAATGCATCTGCACAAGGCCGGGCATGACGCCGAACTGCCTCTCCAGCGGCGCGGTGACGACGGCGGCGGCCACATCCGGCGAAGCGCCGGGGTAGAGTGTCTGCACCTGAATGGTGGGATAGTCTATCTGCGGCAGGGCAGCCACGGGCAGAGCCCGCCAGGCCAGAAGGCCGGAAAGCAGCAGGGCAGCCATCAGAAGCGATGTGGCGATGGGCCGCAGAATAAAAATGCGCGAAAAATTCATCAGGCGATATGATAAACAGTGGCGTTGAATCCCGCAAGAGGCACGCGCCTCTATTGACCTGCGACGTGCCTTGCCGTACACTGGGCACCCATTGAGGTTGATCTTGCCGATGAAACTTGCCGACATTTTTGCCTGTCCCAAACCGGAAAAGGCCATACCCGCGCCCTGCGTCATTGCCGAGGCCGGCGTGAATCACGAAGGGAGCATGGATATTGCCAGGCGTCTGATTGCCGAGGCGGCCGAAGGCGGGGCCGACGCCATCAAATTCCAGACATACAGGGCGGCCACGCTCGCCTCCAGGGATTCCCCGGCCTATTGGGATACCGGCAGGGAACCGACAAAAAGTCAGTACGAGCTTTTCAAAAAACACGATTCCTTCTGGAAAAAGGAATTCGAGGCCTTGAAAAAATGCTGCGAGAGCGAGGGCATTGCTTTTCTTTCCACCCCCTTTGACGTGGAGAGCGCCCACTTTCTCGACGACCTCATGGATGTTTTCAAAATTTCCTCCTCGGATATCACCAACAAGCCTTTTATCCGCATCCTCTGCGATTTCAAAAAACCCGTCCTGCTCTCCACCGGCGCGGCGCATCTGCACGAAATCGCGGAAGCCGTGGAATGGATCGCGGAAAAAGGCAATCCCCTGGCCCTCATGCACTGTGTCCTGAACTACCCCACTGCCGACGAAAACGCGGCGCTGGGGATGATTCCGGCCCTCAAACGGCATTTCCCTGAATATGTCATCGGCTACTCCGACCATACCCTGCCCGGAGACATGCATATTCTGGAAACCGCCGTGCTGCTGGGCGCGCGCGTGCTGGAAAAGCATTTCACCCACGACAAAACC
>JAISOT010000130.1 GCA_031275465.1 Desulfovibrio sp. | reverse complement strand
GCAGTGGCGTCCAGATGCTCTCTGGGAAGACTTGCCAGAGCGCGCCCTCTCGCGTCAATTCCCTGTGAGGTTACGGTGACAGGCTGGGCCGTGACTTCTCCGTTGCGGGCTGTGAAGGGAACGCGTACAAGCTGGAGAGGCGCGGAGAGCGCTGATATTCCAGGTATTGTCTGCGGCAGGGAAGAGAGGGCGGCAACGCGCACGTCACGCGCTTCAACAAGGCCTCCGCCGTTCAAACTTGCCATAAATTCCTTTGAATTCCTGCCCCGCATGTTCACATCCCCGTTCAGGTCCGCCGTGCCTTCCACCGGGCGGCCCTTGCGCAGGCCGTCAAGCAGGCTGCCGATATTTATGCCCCGCGCCGTGAATTTAGTCGCATAGCTCTTGCCCGGCATATTTATATCCGCCTGTCCCCTGAGCACACCCCCGGTGCCAAGTGCGCAGTTCAGGGAAGTCAGGGCGTATTCCCCGTTTTCCCCTTTTATGTCAACGGCAATGTCATTGACAGCCAATTTGTCATAACGCAGACTTGATACGGATATGTGCATATCCACAGCCGGCCATGGCGTTTCTTCTTTGGGGGAAGACGGTTTCTCCGCGCCCGCGGTTTTGTTCGCCGCAGCGCTCTGTTTTTTCGCCGCCGCGGGGGCCGGATCTTTCAAAAGCGCCAGATAGCTGTCCACCGGGATAACCCCGGCCTGCATCTTCCCCTTCAGTGAAATGGTTTTCCCGAGAAGCAGGGCGAGGTCACCCTGTATTTTTACATTGTGCGGCAAAGTCAGCCGCAGGCCCGTCAGGCGCAAGTCCTGTTTGCGGAGATCAAAAACACCTTCGCCGGCGAACTGGACAGGACCGGCATCCTTGGGAACTCGCCCGCGCAGCGGCGTAAGGGTAATGGACGACTGCCGGAAATTCAGAGCCGCCGCTTCATAGCGGATTTTTGTATCCAGGGCCAGGGTTCCTGAGAAGTTGTCGGCTTTATTCTGAACAAAATCAAAGACAAAATCACACTGGATGGAGGCATCTTCACGACGACGCAAATTTTCCACGGAAAGGTTTATGTCTTTTATATGGACCCGTTTCCCGCTTCCATCGTCCCAGACCACTTCACCCTGACGCAACACCATACGCTCCAGTTCAACCGGCAGGTCGGCGGGAAAGTCCGGGGGCGCGGCTGGCGAAGCGGCATCGGAAGCGTCGCTTTTTTTCTTGTCGGCGCGCGTTGCGCCGGCTTTGTCCGGGGTAACGGGAACGGCCCCGCCCCCCCGCATTTCGACTACGGGATTGTCCAGACGAATTTCGCGTACCCTCACATTGCCGGACAGCAGCGGCGTCAGCTCCAGCGCGATCATGCCGCTTTTTATGGTGGCGGCCATGCCCCGCCCCTCTGATATTTCGCCCCAACGCGCCTTGCCCAGCGAGAGACCGGGCGGGAAAAACGAGATGTCCGGCACAGTTTCGCACAAAAACGCTTTTCCCGTCGCCTGCTCGGTTTTCTCGGCGATCCGTTTTATTATAAAATCGGCGTCAATACGGCTGATCGCCACAACAACGGAGACGATCAGCAGCGCCGCGATACCCGAACCCCACAACAGAATACGCTTCATAACGCCCCCGCGTTGTAACTTATGGCGCTGACGCGCTTGCTGTCCGGTAAAAATTGAATCCGCGCCAGCAGGTCGTTATTTCACAATAAACCTGCGCGGCAATTTTTTCAAGTCCGGTTCATGGGTGCCGTTTGAGTCGGCCGGCATATCCCGGCCTTGTCCTGCGGAGGATTTGCGGATATGAGACATCCATGTGTTCAGCCGCAAAAGAATCGCCGCCTGTCTTTGCCGTGCCGGCCTTGATGGTGCAGGGCGTTTCCTCCAATGCCGGAAAAAGTCTGATGGCGGCCGCGCTCTGCCGCGCTTTCGCGCGCCGCGGCCTTTCCGTTGCGCCTTTCAAGGCCCAGAACATGGCTTTGAACTCTTTTGTCACCGCGGACGGGAAAGAAATGGGGCGGGCTCAGGCCTTGCAGGCGCAGGCCTGCGGCATGGAGGCCGATGTGCGCATGAATCCTGTGTTGCTCAAGCCGACTTCGCACGCCGGGTCTCAAATCATCGTCATGGGGGAACCGGTGGGGCAGATGCGGGCGCGCGAGTATCAGCGGTACAAGGCAACAGCCTGGAAAGCGGTGCGGGCCGCCTACAGGAGCCTGAGCGACGGCAAGGACGTGATGATTCTGGAAGGGGCCGGCAGCCCTGCGGAAATCAATCTGAAGGCGCACGACATTGTCAACATGCGCATGGCGCGCTTTGCCGATGCCCGCGTATTGCTGGTGGCGGATATCGACCGGGGCGGAGCCTTTGCCGCCGTTGTCGGCACAATGAGCCTGCTCGGCCGCGCCGATCGCGCGCGCGTGGCTGGCTATATACTCAACAAATTCCGGGGCGACGCGGGCTTGCTGGAACCGGCGCTTGCCTCCGTCAGCCTGCGCACGCGAAAGCCGTTTTTGGGGATAGTGCCCATGCTGGAGGATTTGCGTCTTCCCGAGGAAGATTCCGTCAGTTTCAAGGGAGGGGACACTCCGCGCATTTTTTCGGCCCCTGCCCCGAACAGCCTTGCAGAGCGCCAATGTCTGGATATCGCCGTGGTGGATCTGCCCTATATAAGCAATGTCACGGATCTGGACGCCCTTGGTCATGAGCCTTGCGTGCGGGTGCGCACCATGCGTACGGCGGGGGATATGGGCAAGCCCGACGCCGTTATTCTGCCCGGCAGCAAAAATACTTTGGCCGATTTGCGGTTTTTGCGCGACTCCGGTCTTGCTGACTGCCTGTGCCGTTATGCCGGTGAGGGCGGCGCGCTTGTAGGCATTTGCGGAGGTTTGCAGCTTCTCGGGAAAACAATTGCCGACCCGCTGGGCCTGGAGGACGGCGGAGAAGCGCCCGGTCTCGGGTTGTTGCCCTTGCACACGCATCTGGGCTCCAAAAAACAACTGCGCCGCGTGAAAGGCAGGGCATTTGCGGCGCTTGCCGAATCAGAACCCGCTGTGGCGGGCTATGAAATTCACCACGGAGTGACGGCGCCCGACGGCGATATCGCGCCGATACCGGTACTGGAGGACGCGCAGGGGCGGATCGTCGGCTGGGGCCGGCGCGGGCTTGACGGCAGCACAAGCGTGTGGGGCACATATCTGCACGGAATTTTTGATATGGACGATTTTCGCCACGCATTCCTGAATCAGCTGCGCCGAAAAGCGGGGTTTGCCCTTCTTCCGGGAATTGCCTATAATATCGGTCCGGAGCTTGACAGACTTGCGGATACAGTGGAGCAATGTCTTGACATGAAAGCTGTTTGTTCGCTGATCGGAAAAAATTGATGTGCCGCCACGCCGTAAGCGCGCATTGGCGCTGATGCGTTTTTTCCGTGATTGCGAAGTGGAGAGAATACATGAAAAATCGTCCGCTGCCGTTGATGGTCGTGTTGGCGCAGCTTGCCCTGCTGCTTTGCGTCTGCATGTTCCGCTCGGATGTTACCGGCTTTTCGCTCAGCGTGGGGCTGCTGGCCGGCGTTATCATAGTTTTTCCCCTTGTCTGTTTGCGGAGTCCCCTTCCCGCGGCTGAAGGGAAGAATGATGCGCGGACAGAAGGGGCGCCGGATTTGGCGGAAGATCGGCCAGCGTTGCTGTCCTCCGGACAATCTGCGGTTAAAGGACGGGATGGCTCCTCCGGACAGGGAACGGAACAGGCGGTTCCCCTCAGGTCGGACGAGTCCGGTGCGGACAAGACGACGCACAAACATACCCCGACTGTTCTTGTGGCTGACGACAGTGAAATCAACCGGGCTATCCTTTCCGAGATACTTGGGCAACACGGCCTGCTGACTGTCGAGGCAAGCGATGGCCAGGAAGCCGTTGACATTGTCAGGGAATGGGACATTTCACTTGTTCTGATGGATTTGGAAATGCCGGTCATGGACGGCAAAGAGGCCACCGCCCAGATTCGCGGCATGGGCAAATTGCCGCAGGATGTTCCCATTCTCGCCATGACGGCCCATACCGGCGACTCTCTGCGAATGGATTGCCTGAGCCTCGGCATGAACGGCTATCTGACCAAACCTGTCGATCTGCAGGAGCTGTATGCCGCCCTGCAAAAATGGCTGCCCGGCGGGTTGGCGGGTGCGGCCGGAGAAGGCGGAGGCGGCGCCCATCTGGCAGGAGCGGACGGAAGTGGCCGGGACGCTCCTATTAACACAGATGCCGGCCTTGCCGCGACAGGCGGGAACAAAAAACTCTATCACGACCTCCTGAACCGTTTTGTGGAACGCTATGGACGGGGCGCGTCGCTTCTGCGGGAACTTCTGAAAAAGGAGTCGTATGTCGAAGCCGCGCGTTTGGCCCATACCATCAAGGGCGTTGCCGCCAATCTGGGCATGAAGCGCATTACGGATATCACCAAGGGCATTGAATCCTGCCTGCCGGAAGTCCCGCCTGGAGAAAACCTGCTTGAGCAGTTTGAGGAGGTTATGCGCGAGGTCATAGAATATATCAACAGCCTTCAGGTCGATCAGGATACGGCGCGTATCGGAGACCAGCGGCTGACGGACGAGGACGCCGCCGCGCTGCGGGGACTGCTTGAAAACTTGCCGCACAGGGTTGAAAGGGATTGGGGAGGCACGCGGCGCGCGCTGGAAAAATATTTGACGATCAGCGCGAATACGCCTGTCGCCGGAAAGGTCGCGGCCCTGTGCAGAGCGGTTGACGACTTTGATCTGGAGGCCATTGAGCGGAGTGCTGTTGATTTACAGCAAAGCCTTGTCCCGGGCCGATGAAAATTGTCTTTTGCATAGACGACAATCCGCGTTATCTTTTGCTTCTCAAAGCGGCTGTGCGTTCTCTCCGCGCCCTGCACGGGTCCGACGTTCCGTGCCTGTGCGTATACGCGGGGCAGGACGGAAGTGTGGTGGACGCACTTGAAAACGAGGCTGTTCCGCTCGCCCGCTACACGCCGCGCCTGCTGCCGGAACTGCTGCCGCAGCGGGCGCGGCGTTGTGTCGGATGTTTTCTCAAACTGGAACTCGCCCTTGTTCCCGAACTGAAGGATGACGATTTTGCTCTGTATTGTGATGCGGATGTGCTTTTTTACAGAGCTGTCACAGAACTTCTAAACATCAGGCCCGGATACATGGGCATGGCGCGTGAAGCCACGGCTCCGTTTTTCCATGAGCATCAGCGCCTTGGCTATCAGTTTCGGGAGCGGAACTATACCGTGCCCATGCCCTTTCCCATCTGGACGTTTTCCAGCGGGGTGGCGCTGTTCAATCTGCGGCGCCTGCGCCGGCGCGACCTGATTGATCACTTTTTGGCTTTTTCTCTGCAACATGCTGAAAATATCGGAAATTTCGACCAGTCGCTGCTGAACTATTTTTTCGGCAAACGAATCATGCGTCTGCCTGACCGCTGGAATCGCCCTCCATATCAGCATGACTGCCAGGAAACAGCGCATATTGTGCATTTTCACGGTCCGAAACCTTGGGACAAAAACGCGTTTCCGGAGTTGCGCATAAACTGCTTTGAGGCCATGCGCGCTGTTTGGATGGGATATCTGCGCGAGGATGAACTGGAACAACTCAAACATTTTTGACCTGCCGGACAAAAATATGGAAATTCGACCTTGCGCGGGCGGCGTTTGTAATACCGGTTCACAGGCGTGGCGTTTATCTCTGAAGTTTTCTGCCCGGCTGTCGATAGGTTTACCTGACGGCCTTGAACCGCCTCTGAAATATGCGCTGCCGCATACATTGAATTCTTACCGCAGGTGACGGAGGGTTTGTAATGAGCCAGGCTCTGGATGAACAACTGAATAACGCTCACGACGACAATCTGATACAACTGGTCACGTTCCGCATCGCCGAGGAAGAATTCGGCGTCGACATTCTCGCGGTGCAGGAAATCATACGTCTGATGCAGATAACCATGGTGCCGCGCGCGCCCTCTTTCATTGAAGGCGTCATAAACCTGCGCGGCAAGGTGATTCCCGTCATCAACATGCGTACCCGTTTCAACATGACGCCCGCCGAACACAACAACGACACCCGCATCGTGGTGATGGAATTCGGCCAGAAAATTGTCGGGTTTCTTGTGGACGCCGTTTCAAAAGTTCTGCGCATCCCCGCGGCGACCGTTGAGGAAGCTCCGCCTGTCGTTGTCGGCATCAGCTCCGAATATATCCGTGGCGTGGGAAGACTGGGCGAACGATTACTTATTTTGCTTGACCTTGACAATTTATTGAGCGATATGAATCTGGATGCAATGTAAAAAACATACAACATCTGTCGCAAATGTGTATCTTGTGGGCGCGGGGCCGGGAGATCCCGGCCTGTTGACCCTCAAGGGGCGTGATGCGCTGGCGTTGGCGGATGTTGTCGTCTACGACGCGCTGGCGAGCGATGCTCTTTTGTCGCACGCAAAACACGGCGCGGAACTGGTGTATGTGGGCAAGGTGGCCGGCAACCACGCCCTGCCGCAACGCCGGATCAACGCCCTGCTGATTGAAAAGGCCAAAGCGGGCCGCGTTGTTGTGCGTCTGAAAGGCGGGGATCCGTACATGTTCGGCCGCGGCGGCGAAGAAGCGCAGGCCATGGCAAAGGCCGGCGTTCCCTTTGAAGAAATTCCGGGCGTGAGCAGCGCCATCGCCGCGCCGGCGTATGCCGGCATTCCCGTGACGCA
>JAISOT010000089.1 GCA_031275465.1 Desulfovibrio sp. | reverse complement strand
TACTTCAGTTTTTCCATGACGGTATTCAGTTCCTGGGCCATCTGCGAGAGTTCCTGCACGGCCGCGGAAGACTGCACCATGCCCTGCGTGGTCTCGCTCACCACGCGGTTGATCTCGTCAATGGCCCTGTTGATTTCCTCCGACGTCGCGCTCTGCTCTTCCGCCGCCGTGGCGATGGACGTCACCACAGCCGAATTGGCGGCCGCGAGGTCGACTATCTCCTTCAGGGCCGTGCCGGAGGAATTGGCCAGATCCGTGGCCTCGCTGACGCTCTTCGCCGCGGTGCCCACCTCTTCGATGTTTTTCCGCGCGGCCTGCTGGATGGCGGTGATGCTCCCCCCCACTTCCTGCGTGGCCGACATGGTCTTTTCCGCCAGCTTGCGCACCTCGTCGGCCACAACGGCGAATCCGCGTCCCGCCTCGCCCGCCCGCGCGGCCTCTATGGCGGCGTTGAGGGCCAGAAGGTTGGTCTGGTCCGCGATGTCCGAGATGACGTTCATCACGCCGCCTATGCTCTCGGCCTTGGACCCGAGTTCCTGCATATTGTCCTGCAGGCTCGCGGCCACGGCGTTGACGTTGTTGATGGAGCGCACCACCTTGTTGACGAGTTCCGCCCCGCCTTCGGCCTTGTGGCGCGTGTTCTCGCTCTGCTCAGAAGCCTGCCCCGCGTTGCGGGCCACCTCCAGAACCGTGGAATTCATTTCGTTCATGGCGCTGGCGGTGGATTCCACACGCTCGCGCTGCATCTCGGCCCCGCGGGAAACCTGCTCCACCTGCGCCGAGAGTTCTTCGGCCGCCGCCGCCATGCGGTTGGAGATCTCCGCCGCCTGGCCGGTCACTTCACGCACGGCCCGCTGCTGGCGCTTGCTCTCGGAAATATCCGTCAGAAATTCGTAAATGCCGGTCTCTTCCCCGTTTGAATCCTTGATGGGCATGACGGTCACGGACACGTCCATCACATTGCCCTGCGCGTTGATCTGCGTCTCCTCGGAAAATCTGCCCCGCTGCTGGGTTTGCCGGCCGAGGCACTTCTCCGTGCCGCATTCCGGCGCGTGGAGATGGCTGGAACATTTTTCGCCCCGGAAGTCGCCGCCCACGATAGTCTGGGCCGTCCTGTTCATGAAAATGATTTTGCCCTCCTTGTCGCTGGCCACAAGCGGAGGGAATTCGTCGACGACGTTGTTGTAGGAATCGCTCACGGTATTGACGGCATGGGCCAGCCGGGCGAATTCCCCGGTGAACCGGCTCTCCTCCAGGCGCTCGGCGAGCCTGCCGCGGCGGACGGCCCGGGCCAGATCAATGGCGCTCTGGATAATGCCCTTGAGCACCTCGGGGATTTCCTTCATGGCCGCTATCGTGCTGCCCACTTCGCCCTTTTCCCTGACTCTGACCTGATAGTTGAAGTCCCCGCGCGCCACCGCCCCGGCAAAACCGGAGAGTTCCGTCAGCGCCTTCACAAGGCCGATGACGATATACAGGGCAAGCCCCGCGCCCAGCAGAAGGCCTGCGGCGCCCGTGACCATCATGGCCCGTATGGCGTTGCTGTTCGCGGCCAGCACCTCTCCGGCCTCCTCCTGCGCTTCCTTGTCGAGACGCGCGTTGAGTTCATCAATGCGCTTGTTCAGGTCTCCGCCGACTTCCAGCATGTTGCGCACAGTGCCCTGCGTCTTGCCCGCCAGATCGGTCATGCGCGCCAGGGAGTCGGACAGTCTTTTGTAGTTCTCCGTGAGGGAGGCGTATGTCTGTCTGCCTTTTTCCGTGAGCAGCCGCGCGCCCATCGCCTGGATGTTGGCCTGCAAACCGTTCAGGCGCTCCCTGGCGCTCGTCGCCTCCGCCACCTCAAGACTGGAGGAAAATCTCCCCAGGGAGGCCACCGTCTGGGTGACGCCGGCCCACAGCCCGTTTATTTGAAAGACAATCTCCATATTGTTCACCTCGTAGGCGAGCTGGGTCAAATCGCGGAAGTCCTGGAACATGGCGTTGTACGCCTTCCGCGCCTCGTCATTGTATGCCTTGCGCAGCTCAAGCACGCTGTCCCGCATGTTCCCGAGGAGCTGCCTGATCGGTTCCATGCCCTGCGTCATCGCGGCGAAGGCCTTTTTGCGCCACTCGCTTTGGGCCATTTCAGCGCCGCTGTTGCTCAGTTTGATGAAATTGCCCACAAAACCGAGGGACTCGTCCACGTCTTTCGGATCAAAGGTCATCAGAAATTTTCTGCTTGCCCGGAGCATGTCCGAAACGGCCGTGCTCAGGTCGCTGGCCAGCGTGTTCTGACGCGCTTGGAGACGGTAGGAGACGAAACCCCCGGATGCCTCGTGCAGTTTCACATACCCGAAGGCGGCCATGCCCCCCAGCAGGATGATCATTATGCTGAATCCCGCGATGATTCTGTACTTGGTCGTCATTTTAACCTCCTGCGCCGCGACCGGCGCGAATACGCTGAAAGCGCCATGGTGCGCGCCTCGCTTGCCCTGAGTTTACCACACGGCCCATGGTCTGACCAGCCTCCAAAGCGCGTCCGGATCATGGCGTCATGGGTATAATCGGCGGACGTTTTTTTTTCTTTAGAGCGGCCTGCGGCGCTTTTTCCTGTTTTTTTCCGTTCGCCGGGCCTCCTCAACCTGAATGACTGGAGCGAGTTAACATTGATAATGTATACATCTCTCCGCAGGGGTTTGCTCGCAAATTCTTGCCGCGAGATTGCCGCGAGGCGAATTCACTTCGCCTTCAAGCGACAATCTCAAGCGTAGCGTGCTCTAAAGAAGCGACAGTCAGCCGTTATCATGCAAATTCCGGATTCCAGCCAGAATATAAAATTTCTTGGGTTGCAGAATTTGTACTTTCCTGCCGCTGATTGGCCCAAACAGTCCGTTGGCCTCCTGTTGACGCAACAGTTTATACAGCGAAACTCTGTGCATTCCGAGGAGGTCGGCCATTCTCTGTCTGGAAATATCAAAGCAGGCCGTCATCGGGGTACTGCCCGGCACAACGCGTTGCGCCAGAAATTTGCATATACGCTGCAATCCGCTGTCCAGTTGCAGTGACACGGCATGACGAGACAGAATATACATCTTGCGGGACATGGATCGAAGCAGATTGCCAAGCAGATCTGCCCGCTCCCTGATGATCCGTCTCACATCCTCCCGCGAAAACGCGTAAACCACACAATTCGACGCGCAAATAAAAAAACTTTCAGACTGTATGGGGTTGAAGAAAGGGGATTCACCAAGCACACAGCCCTGATTTACGTACCAGAGTATTTTTTCCTTGCCTTCCAGACTTTGATGCGTCAGCCGCACCCTGCCCCTTTCCAAAAAAAACAATTCCCCCCCCAACGGTATCTTTTGTCCCCGCGTCAAAGTGAATCGTCTGGCCAGATACAGCACGGAACGCCAGGGGGAATTAATCTCCTTCATTTCCCTGAAGGCAATCCCCCGGCCGGGTATGCCTTTATTTTCTGCCTCCTGATGAATCTTCATGCGGCACTCTTCGCGTGACGCCGCAAGGCATCTTTAATGCGGACGGCGCGCGCCCTGTCAAGTCGAAAAAATAATGAGAGAAATGTTGCATTGGCAACATGCGAATTTCGCAAACACGCTATACTGAACGCAAGAAATGCAAACAGCTTGTATCCACAGCATAAACACAGGAGGAGTTCATCATGGGTCACCCGACGATCTACCCCACCGGAGTAACGCTTTTCAAACCTGAACGATGCTGGAACGGCTACACTATTTTTCAGGCGCAGGAACTGGGAGCGGTGCTTATGGACATGAACGGCCGCGAAGTCAATGTCTGGAAAGGCGTTCACGGCATGCCCAACAAAATTTTCCCCGGGGGCTACCTTGTGACGAGCCGGGGACGCCGTAGCGGCAAGTACAGCGTGCAGGACGGGCTGGATGTTGTTCAGGTGGATTGGGAAGGCAATATCGTATGGAAATTTGAACGGAATGAATTTGTTGAAGACCCCGGCTACCCCGGCCGTTGGCTCGCGCGCTATCATCATGATTTCCAGCGCGAGGGCAACCCTGTGGGCTACTATGCGCCGAATATGGAACCCAAGGCTCTTGGGGGAAAGACGCTGATTCTGGCCCATCGTAATGCGCGCAACAAGGCTATCAGCGACAAGCAACTGCTTGACGACCTGATTCTGGAAGTGGATTGGGACGGCGATATCCTTTGGGAATGGTCCTGCAGTGAACATTTTGATGAAATGGGTTTTCGCGAGGGGCCCAAGAACACGCTGTGCCGCAACCCCAACTACCGCCCCACGTTACCTGAAGGTATGGGAGACTGGATGCACATCAACTCCATGTCCTTACTCGGCCCCAACAAATGGCACGATGCCGGCGACGAACGCTTTCACCCGGACAATATCATTGTTGACGGCCGCGAAGCAAACATAATCTTCATCATCTCCAGAAAAACCGGAAAAATTACCTGGCGGCTCGGCCCCGATTACGACACTTCGCCCGAACTCAGGGCCATCGGCTGGATCATCGGCCAGCACCACGCGCACATGGTGCCGCGCGGCCTGCCCGGCGAGGGCAACATACTTGTTTTCGACAACGGCGGGTGGGGTGGCTACGATGTGCCCAATCCCGGCTCTCCAACCGGGGTGAAGGCGGCGCTGCGCGACTTTTCCCGTGTGCTTGAAATAGATCCCGTCAACCTGAAAATCGTCTGGCAGTACACGCCCAAGGAAGCCGGCTTCCTGGAACCCATGGACAGCAACCGCTTTTACAGCCCCTTCATCAGCGGCATGCAACGTCTGCCCAACGGCAATACCCTCATCACCGAAGGCTCTGACGGCCGCGTGTTTGAAGTGACGCCCGATCATAAAATTGTGTGGGAATTCATCTCTCCATACTGGGGCAAGCATGTGCCCATGAATATGA
Organism: Desulfovibrio sp.; assembly: GCA_031275465.1. Lineage (GTDB taxonomy): Bacteria > Desulfobacterota > Desulfovibrionia > Desulfovibrionales > Desulfovibrionaceae > Desulfovibrio. The sequence goes on along the minus strand of JAISOT010000089.1, from coordinate 2,190 downwards.
CCTATCGGGCCTATCGCGTCCCCTACGAATGGGTTCCGCAGGCGGCTAAGCCCGTTGAAACGCGCATTGCCCCCCTCAACGTGACCTCCTTCCGCGTGCCCGGAGCCGCGGTCGCCGGAGACCGCGTCAGGGAAGTCGCTGTGGAAGGCTGCCTGCCCTATGAAGGCAGCAACGCGCTGTGCGTGGCTTCGGTTGACGACCCCGCGGAAGAATAGCTCGTCCGCCAAGGACGGCTCCGTGTGGGATTCCGGTCTGTAAGGGATCCTTTCCTAACCCTACACTTGACATGCTCTGCAAGGATTTGCCCGCGAATCCTTGCCGCGGGATGCGGGCAGGCCGGCTTTGCCGGTCGTTGAAAGCGCATCTCAAGCGTGAACCGCTACAGGAGACTCTGGCATGTTTATCAGAACTTCCGATTATTCCCCCGGCGTAATGGCCAAATGGGGCTTATCACTGTTGCTGCCGCTGTGCGTGTATCTCGGCCTGCCGCGTGGCGAATCCCTGACATCGCCCATGATCGCGTTTCTGGCGGTCACATTGTGGGCGGTTGCGGCATGGGCGCTGAACACGCTGAATGAAGTCGCAGTCGGCATCCTGCTGCCGATACTCTATATCCTGCTTTGCGGCGTAAAACAGACTGTTGTTTTTGCCCCTTGGCTTTCCGAGGTGGCCATTATCAGCATCGGCGGCTTCATTCTCGGTAAAATCGTTCAAACCACCGGCCTCGGCGGGCGCATTGCCCTGGGCTGCGTCAAAGCCATGGGGGGGAGTTTCGCCGGCGCCCTGGCGGGCATTACCATCAGCGCGGCCATAGTGGCCCCGCTGGTGCCTTCCGTCATGGGCAAGGCCGCCATTTTCTGCGCCGTGGCCATAAGCCTGTGCGACGCGCTGGATTTCAAACCCAAAAGCCGTGAAGCCACCGTAGTCCTGCTGGCATCCTGCCTGGCCGTCGGCTCAACCAAATTGGCGTTCCTCACCGGCGCGGGCGACCTTGTCATGGGCATGGGTCTGGTGGACAAAATCGTCGGACGCAGTACCACCTGGATGGAGTACGCGCTGCTCAACTTCCCGCCCGCAATGCTGTACACGGCCATGTCGCTCGGCATTGTGCTTCTGGTGCTGCGCACATCCGTAAACAGGGAAAGCCTTCAGTCCGTGGCCCGCGAAAAATTCGCGGAACTCGGCCCCATGACCGATGAACAGAAACGCACTCTCATGCTTTTGTGCCTCGCGGTGACACTGCTGGCTACCGACAGACTGCACCATGTCAGCGCGGGCTCCGTCATGGTAATCATCCCCGCCATCGCCTTCATGCCCGGGCTGGCCCTGATGGACAGCAAGCGCCTGGCCTCAGTCAGTTTTGCCCCATTGTTCTTTATCATGGGCTGCATGAGCATCGGCGCGGCGGGCGGCTACCTCAAGGTGACGCAGTGGCTGGCGGGGCTTGTGTTGCCGCTGTTCAGCGACGCCGGCGCGACAATGGCTTCGCTGTACGCCTATTTCGTCGGTGTGGCCGTGAACTTTCTGCTCACTCCGCTGGCGGCCACATCCACGCTGTCCGCGCCCATCGCGGAGTTGGGCGTGCAAATGGGGCTAGACCCGCGCCTGCTCTACTTTTCTTTCCAATATGGTCTGGACAACCTCATCTTTCCCTACGAATACGCGCTCTACCTGTACTTTTTCAGCTTCGGCTACATCAGTTTCAAGGACATGGCCCTGGTTATGGGTGTTCGCATTCTTTTTGCCGGGCTGTTTGTGGCCTTTGTGGCCATGCCCTGGTGGCGCATGCTGGGTTGAACAACAAGCCCGGCCACACAGAGCGATTTGACATTTGGCTGGACAAGGACGTAAGGGGCCGTTATCAGAATATCCCCGGTAAAAGCCTGAATGTCAAGGACGCGTGGAAAGCCGCCCTGAACACCATCTATTCATTCTGAGATATGAGGGCCTCGAAATGGACATAATTCTATACACCGCCCCGGACTGCATCCGCTGTAAAATCGTCAAAGACTTTCTCGCGGAACGCGGCATCAAGTACGGCGTCATTGATTTCAAAGCTGACGCGCAGGAGTTTAACAGCTTCTACCGCGCGAACCGAAACGCAATTTACCGTAACCCGGAAGGAGTTGAGTTCCCCTTGTATTTCAACGGGAAAGTCATCAAACAGGGTTCCGGGGAAATCATCGCCTA
>JAISOT010000018.1 GCA_031275465.1 Desulfovibrio sp. | reverse complement strand
CATCCCTTTTTGAAACTGGACTGGATTACGAGGCATCATCAACTCCTTGGTTTCAAAAAGTATCTCATATTCCATGCATCTTGAATAGGGGCTGATTATCGTGCGTAATCAGGAAAATTATTAACGCGAGACTTTGAATACTATATGTACAATATTACATAGTTATATTTAAATGTTGAAGTGGCATACCTCTTGCAAAGAGGTACATATCCGACAACAGAAATACCTTTCACAGCGAGGCAGGTAGGTCATGCACATTGCGATTCTGGGCGTTATCACGCTCACTGTCGGCATGCTCATAGGAACCGTGGGCGTCGGCGGTATCCTGCTCATTCCCGCCCTTGGCGCCTTGGCGCAATTGTCCACCCATACGGCCATGGGCACGGCCCTCTTCAGTTTTATATTCACAGGCATTCTCGGCACGATTCTGTATCAGCGGCGCGGCAGCATTGATTGGGAAGTCACCGCGCCTTTGTGCGCCGGCTCCCTGCTTTTCGGGTATTTCGGCGCTCTGGTCAATGCAAACGCGCCTGTCCGGATACTGAACATGCTGCTGGCCGCCGTGATCATGTTTGTCGGGATTTACACCTTGAGGCCGCACAGAACCGTCTGCAACGAAGCCGCCGCTGTTTCGAAGCTGAGTCGGCGTTTTCGGCTGCTGTTTATCGGAGTCGCTGTGGGATTCGGTTCCGGCCTGACCGGCGTCGGCGGCCCTGTGTTGTCTGTGCCGCTTTTGATCGTCTTCGGCTTCCCACCCCTTACCTCCATAGCAGCAAGCCAGGTTGTGCAAATCACAGCGGCCCTGTCCGGAAGTGCCGGCAATCTGGCGCACGGATTCATTGATTTTACCGTGGTCTGGTGGGTAACCCTCTTTGAACTGGCCGGGGTCGTCTTGGGCGCAGGCATCGCGCACGCCTCCTCCAGCGCGTTTCTGAAAAAAATTGTCTCGGTCGTCTGCATTGCCGTGGGTGGCTATATTCTGATGCGTTCTCTGTGAACGGAAAAAGGGGTGACCTATGTCCGTTATCTTGAAAGAAAGACCCATTTTCATGATCGGCGCGGAGCGGTCCGGCACGACGCTGGTCATGGCCCTGCTCGGCAGCCATTCACGGATCGCGGTTCCGGAAGTGGTCTGGTATTATCCGCGCTTTTATCCTTACCTGCATACCTACGGTGATCTTGCCGTTGAAGAGCATTTCCGCACGCTCGCGTCGGAAATGCTCTTCGGTCTCAAAACGCCATTTTGGGGAATGACGGTCAACCCGCGTACCATTGTAGATGAAGTCATCGCACTTGCTCCGGAGCGCAGCTTCGCCGGGCTTTATACGGGCATGCACCTGCGCTTTGCCCACTATGTGAACAAGCCGCGCTGGGGGAAAAAGACTCCCCACAATCTTTATTTCGTCGGGCCCATGCACAACGACTTTCCGAATGCCCAGTTCATATACATCACCCGCGACGGCCGCGATTCCTGCGCGGATTATATGGAATCATCTTTCGGGCCTACCAACATTTATTGCGCAGCACATTCTTGGAAGCGTTGCTGGAACGCGGTCAAGGAATGGAGGGACTTACGGCGTTTTCTGCCTTGAACTACTACAGAATTCCAGGAGGCGGTTCGACCGCTTGCTCATCAAGCCTTGAAGCATTCACTGGAGAGATATATTCACTTTTCTTTTACTGTTGGCATGTATTCCATGCCGTGAGCCAAAACCGCCCAGATTATGCGTGCCGTCTTATTGGCTTGTGCCACAGAAGCAACAAAAGGGCCACGAGCCGGCAGGCGGCTGATGCCCGCCTGAGGATACTTGCGCCCTTTTTTCGGAAAAAGAGCGAAAATAAGGCGAAATATGTTGAAGTTTCGGCTAAAAAGTGGACATTTTCGCAAAATTTGATGCCAGTAGGGTACACCGACGCTGAGGGATCGAATTGTTCAGCATTTCCCTAATACTCTCAACCCGAGGCACCGTCCTCTCCCGGAGCGGAAACCCGTTTATTTGAGGGGGCCAATGGCGGAAGCGCGCGCCGGTCAGAGCATGTTTCCCCTCAGGTAGCCCTCGACGGCCTCCGCCAGACCGTCGGCAAGGGGCACAACCGGTGTCCACCCCCATTCTCGCCTGATGCGGCCCGCATCGGCAAGCCAGCCCGGCTGGCGCGCCTCCCTGTACTTGTCCATATTCCAGTTGGGAGCACGGGAGAATGAACGGAACCGAGAGGCAAACCTGGCGAAACCCGTGGCGAAGGCGGCGGTGACGGCCATGACGGGCAGGGGCAGGCGCAGCACGCGCACAACGCCCCTGGCCGGCCTGCCGGTAAGGCGGTGAAGCTCCAGGCCCATGGCCCGGCAAAATCCGGACATGGTGTGTTCCCGCCCGTCGTTGAGATGATAAACGCCCCCGGTTTCAGCGGCGCATGCGCGCAGCACCGCCCGCGCCATGTCGCGGACATGCAGCACGGAGACGGGAAATTCCCTGAAAGCGCCGGGGCTGACGGCGACCCCTCTGGCGGCCCCCCGAAAGACGGGCAGAAGCCCTTTGTCCGCCGAGCCGTAAATGACGGGCGGACGCAGGATGACGAGCTTTTCGCCCAAAGGGCGCAGCGTCTGCTCTACCAGCAGTTTTGACCAGCCATAGGCGGATACCGGCATGGGCGCGGCGTCCTCGGCGATGCCCGGGGAAACGGCGCACGGCCCGGCGGCCGCGAGGCTGGAAATCAGCGCTACCCGTTTCACTTCCTCCGCCTTTTCGAGCGCATCGGTCAAAACCGCGGCGGCGCGGGCATTGGCTCTGAGGTAATCCTGCCACCCGAAACCGAAGAGCAGGGCCGCCATGTGGATGACAATTTCCTGGCCTTCCAGGGCCTGCGCAAGGCCGGCGCCGCTGTGCAGATCAGCCCGGGCCGTGGCGACGCCTTCCGGCAGGCTGGCCGTCCGGGAGCAGGCCCGCGTCAGGCAGGTGACGCGCGCCCCGGCCTCAAGCAGCAACGGCAGAAGATGGCGGCCCACAAAGCCCGTGCCGCCGGTGACAAGGACGCGTTTTCCGCGCAGGTGTTCCGCGCTCATGGCCTGATTTCCCGCCTGTAAATCCTGTAGCGCTTGGAAATTGTTCCTGAAAAGTCTTCCAGCAGATCATTGACGGCCACATTGTCCTCCAGCAGCCAGGAACCTTCCACCCATTGAAAGTAGGGGTTTTCGCGGGCTTTTTCAAACATGTAGTCCAGCAGCAGGAGGGGAAGGCCCAAAAGCCGGAATTCCGGCCTGATGCCGAAAAGCATGATCCTGTAGCCGCTTCTGATCTGGCCCCGCGTCCGCAGCCAGTGCCAGGGCGCGCTTATGCCCGGACGGCCGTTGAGACGTTTGAGCAGGGGGTTCATGTCCGGCAGGGCCACCATGCCTGCCGCGGCTTCGCCGTCGTGGAAGAACAGCACGAAAAAGTCCGGGTTCAGGACGGGGTTGAGTTCCCTGACAAGCTCCTCGGCCTCGTCCCCGGACAAGGGGGAAAATCCCCAGTTGTCGGCCCAGGCCTGCCGATAGATGTCCAGCATGAGCCGTATGTCTTCCTCCAGAGTGCTCTTGGAGGAAGCGCGGCGGGCGAAGCGTCCTTCCGCCTTGAGACGGGCGATTTCCGCGTCAAGCCAGTCAGGCCTCGTTATGGTTTTGCGCTCAATGAGCCAGGCAAAAAGATCCTGCTCCTTGCGCAGTCGCCAGCTCTCCAGCAATATCGGGTAATATTCCGGATTCCAAGGCATCATGACGACAGGGGGCTTGTCAAAGCCATCCACCAGCATGCCGCAGGTATAATTGGCGGACGGATTGAGAGGGCCCCGCAAAAAGGTCATGCCCGCGGACGCCAGCCAGTTCCGCGCGGTGTCGAGCAGGGCGTGCGCGGCCTCCGCGTCGTCTTCGCATTCAAAAAAACCGAAGGCCCCGCACTTTTCCGCGGCGTACTCATTGTATTTTCCATCCACAATGGCGGCGATGCGCCCCACAGCCCTCCCTTCGCGAAGGGCGAGAAAAAGCTCCCGCGTGGCGCTTTTCCAGAACGGATGGAGCCCGGGCGTCAAAAGAGCCCGCTCCCGGCTGACCAGGGGCGGAACCCACAGGGGATTGGCCGCATGGACGGCAAAGGGCAGATCAAGGAAGGCTCTTGTTTCCTGTTCGCTTTTTACGGGAATGACGGAAAGTGACATGGCGCCGTCAATCCGCCCTGAGGGAAGCGCGCAGGGTTTCCAGACTTTCAACGCCGTATTGGGCGCACGCGGCGGGCAGCTCGGCCGCCAGAGCGAAGGCGCAGTCAGGCCTCATAAAATTGCCGGTGCCCACCTGAATGGCGTGCGCGCCCGCCAGAATGAATTCCAGCGCATCCGCGGAGCCCGTGATGCCGCCCACGCCCACCACGGGTATGCGCACGGCCCGCGCCACCTGCCAGACGCAGCGCAAGGCCACGGGTTTGATGGCCGGTCCGGAAAGCCCGCCCAGCACATTGGCAAGGACAGGACGGCGCGAACGCAGGTCCAGCGCCATGCCGAGCAGCGTATTGATGCAGGAAATGCTGTCCGCCCCGGCTTCTTCCACGCTTCTGGCAATGCGCGCGATATCCGTGACGTTGGGCGAAAGTTTGACCATAACGTGCTTTGAGGGCGCGGCCTTGCGCACGGCCGCCGTCACGGCGGCGGCCAGATCCGCGTCCTGGCCGAAGAGAAGGCCGCCTTGGGCGACATTGGGGCAGGAGACATTGACCGCCAGCGCGGCCACGCC
>JAISOT010000201.1 GCA_031275465.1 Desulfovibrio sp. | reverse complement strand
ATGTTCAATAATAGCTATGGATAAGCGTTCCGCCATATATCCCTCCAGTTTTTTCCATAGACTACCGGAGAGACGGCAGGATTTCTAGACTTTTTCTAATTATTCATTCGATTGCCCTGAACTTCATAACAGGACAATCGAACGAAAATTGATAACACGTTGAAACAACAAACATTCACACGATTTTACCTGAAAATATTACTCTGGTATTTCAAGCGGTTACACCGTTCCTTCGATTGCCCTCTCCCTCGCGGACAATCTTCTTGACAACCGGCGCAATTCCTATACGTTCCGGAAATGGAGAAACGCGAGAGCGCGGAGGCATCCAAAATTGAGGGCAAGCTGACCCAAATTCGTCGCCGTCTGGAGGAACTCAAGGCTGAACGTGTATTGTGTCTGAACCTTGAAGGCAAAGGCTTTTTCGCCGAAGGGCTTGTGGTGCTTACGGCAAACTCCGCGCGCCATGCCCGCAGCCTCGCCGATAACGTTGCCGGGCTCTGCCGCGAAAAATCGTGGGAATACCTGCATACGGAAGGTTACGACTTGGGGCAGTGGATTCTGCTGGATCTGAACGACATTGTGGTCAACATTTTCCTTGAATCCGCGCGGGAACTTTACCGCCTGGAATCCCTCTGGACCTATGAATGATTCTTCATTCACGAGAGACAGCGGCAACCGTACCGGGCTGCCCCTGTGAAAACAGCGCGCCGCGCTTCTTTAGGGAAAAAATTCGCATGACGCCGACACTGCTTTTAATTCTGGACGGCTGGGGCATTGCTCCGCCCGGTCCCGGCAATGCCCCGTATCTGGCCGCAACCCCCAACATTGACGGCCTGCTGGCCCGTTGCCCGCACAGCAGCCTCAGCGCCTCCGGCAGGGATGTGGGGCTGCCCAGGGGATATATCGGAAATTCCGAGGTAGGGCACCTCAACATCGGCGCCGGCCGCGTGATTTACCAGGACATGACGCGTATCGACGTTGCCCTGGAAGACGGCTCCTTCGCCTCCAATGCGGTCCTGAACGGCCTGCTTGCCGCCGCCGCGCGGAGCAAAGGGCGGCTGCATCTTATCGGTCTGCTTTCCGACGGAGGGGTACACAGCCATATCGGTCATCTCAAGGCCATCTGTTTCCTTGCGGCCGCAGCCGGCGTGCCTGTGCGCATACACGCCATCACGGACGGACGCGATACTGACCCGCGGGCCGGCGTTGGCTATGTGCGCGACCTTGAGGCATCTGTCGCGCCGCTGTCCAACGTGCGCATAGCCGATCTGACCGGCCGCTTTTACGCCATGGATCGCGACAACCGCTGGGAACGCGTTCAGATCGCCTGGGAAGGCATTGTTCACGGCAAGGCGCAATCGGCCGCGGACCCTGCCGCCGCTCTGGAAGCTTCATACGCCGCTGACATTACCGACGAGTTCGTCAACCCTGTGCGTTTTGACGCCGGAGATGCGCCTGGAATTATTGACGGAGACGCGATTTTTCTGTTCAATTTTCGCGCCGACAGAATGCGCGAATTGACGTCTGCCCTCATCATGCCGGACTTTTCCTCCTTTGCTCGGGGCCGCCTGCCCGCCCTCTCGGCCATCGCCTCCATGACCAGTTACGACGCGCATTTCGCCATTCCTGTCGCCTTTGCCAAGGAGCCGGTGCGCCAGGGACTGGGGGAAACCGTTTCACAATCCGGCCTGCGCCAGCTCCGCCTTGCGGAAACGGAAAAGTACGCCCACGTGACCTATTTTTTCAACGGCGGCCTGGAAGAACCCTTTGAGGGCGAAGATCGCATTCTTGTGGAATCGCCGCGCGATGTGCCCACGTACGACCAGAAACCGGCCATGAGCGCCCGCGAGGTGACGGCCGCCTTTGAAGCGGCCTGGAACAAAAAAATTTATGACCTTGTCGTCTGCAATCTGGCCAATGGCGACATGGTGGGGCATACCGGCGTGCTCCGCGCGGCCGTGGGAGCCTGCCAGACGGTGGACGAATGCGTGGGGCGCATGGTGAAAGCCGTGGAAGAACGCGACGGCAACATGCTCGTCATTGCCGACCACGGCAACTGCGAAACCATGCTCACGCCGGACGGAAGACCGCAGACGGCCCACACCACCAATCCCGTGCCCTGCATTCTGCTGACCGCGGGCAAGGTAAACTCTCTGGGAGACGGGAGGCTTGCGGATGTCGCCCCCACCCTTTTGGGTCTTTCCGGCCTGTCCGCCCCATCGGCCATGACAGGCCGCAACCTGGTCACAGGCGGACGAGATGACTGAAAGAAACCGGCGTGTTTCCCCTGTGCCGCCGGACGGCATGGAGATAATTTTTTTTTACCGGTGCCCGCACTGCGGCAAGCATGTGCCCGTGCCAAGCCCCACGGAGCCCAGAATGCTGAATTGCGACAGTTGCGGCAGGGCCTTTCCCATCATCCCGGTGGATGAGCACGGGCTGCACTACGTGCGTGCCATGCTGGCCGGCGGCAAGGCGGCGGCGGCTCCGGATTTTCTGTAATTCCGCTCTGCCGAAGCCATACGGACTCAGGCGCTGTTTCCCGGGTGAAGAGCGCTCGGCGCGTCTCCGGGAGCAATGTTCAGGAGGGGGCCCGCTCCGCGTAGGTGTCGAATAAAAGCCTGGGCCTGCGGGGACAGATAGGTTCTTTTGCGGTATATAAGATGATAGGCGCGGGGAGCCACGATTTCGGGCAGCGGATAAATGTCCAGCGCATTCCCGTGCGCAAGGGCCGTAAACTCATCCAGAATGGACACTCCGAAACCGGTGGATACATACGCGGCGAGCAGGGTTGAGGTGTTGACGCGCACGGTCACCGTAACTCTGATATTGCAGCGGGCCAGGATTTCATTCATATAATGCGTCATGGCGGCATAGGGAGAAAAAGCCGCATACGGCGCTCCATCCAGTTCCCTCAGATCGGCAAGCGCGCCCTCTTTGGTTTTGGTGAAACAAAGTTTCTTTCCCCGAACAGGATTTTTGGGCGCGATCAGCACCAACCTGGAGGAAAAAAGAGGCCAGGATTCAATAGTTGGTGGAAATTGCGGCCCTAGGGCTATGCCGAGCTCAACATCCGAACTCTGCACCCTGTCCAGAATCAGGGAAGTTTCTGTCATTCCCAGTATGGTGAAAAAAATTCCCCTGTTTTCCTTCGTAAACAGTTTTATGATATCGGGAAGATAAATTCCGGCAACGGAATGGGTTGTCGCCAGCGAGACTTCTCCCGTAATCTCTTCCTCACGTTTGCGGCCTATTTCCGTCCGTATCTCCCTCACATCCGCAAAGAGCCTGTTCGCCCGCTCATAGAGAAGCAGTCCCTCCGGGGTGGGCGTCATTCTTCTCTGTACGCGCCGAAAGAGTTGAACGCCGAGTTCCTCCTCCAGCATCCGCACCTGTCTGCTAACGGTGGGCTGTTTGAGGCCCATTGCCGAAGCGGCCGCCGCAACGCTCCCATGGGTCATTACATAATGGAATCCGCGCAACCATTGCAGAAAATCGCCGCCTATTTTTTTAATCACGGCCGCATGCCTCCCGGCATATGAGAGCTTGCTGCCGGAGTGAAAATTTCGCCATACGGTTATACCCTTCCAAGTCTATAGATATATAGATTATATCTATCAATATTTTTTTTGACAATAGATGTTTTCGTGCTATATCAAAGGCAAACTGTTTGCCATTTCCACGTCTCCACCGCAGCCGGGGGCAGTTCCATATGGGCGCGTTACCGCATATCGCCTGTACACGCATGTATAACGCATGCCCTGCCGTAACGGCTTTCTGGGCCGCCCTCACGGTAGAAATTTCACGCGTGAGCGGTGTGCCCCTGCGCTTTGAAACTTACCCCTATCCCATGCCCATCGAGGAACTCTGGAAGCGCCCGGATCTCGGACTTGTTTTCATCTGCGGACGAGCCTTCGCCCTGGGCGGGATGCGACACAAGGCGCTTGCCGTACCCGTGCGCGTCCCCCCGGCCGGACAATCCGCAAGCGCCGCAGCATCAGACTACCACACGAAAATTCTGGTGCGCGAGGACAGCCCGTTTACGGAAGTTCAGGATATTTTCGGCAAAAGAATCGGCTGGACCGTAAAACATTCAATGTCAGGATACCTCGCGCTCAAACTCCATCTTGAACGCTGTTTCGGAGAAGACGCGCGCTCCATGCTCGCGAAGACATCAAGCCCTCTCCAGACTCCCGCAAATTGTCTGAAAGCTCTGAAAGAAAAGACAGTCGACGCTGTCCCCATGGACGGATATTTTTACGATCTGCTTTCACGCAATGAACCCGCCGAACTGGCCCACATACGGGTTGTCGCCGTAACACGGGAATACCCTATGCCCCTTCTGGTCGCTTCTCCGCAAACAGACGACACTGTATGCGCTTCTTTGCGGGCGGCGCTACGGGACGCCGCAAATCTGCCCCGTCTGGCCCCTGTGCTCAACGGCCTCGGCCTCAAAGGATTTTCCGGGCCGGTTTCCGAAGACTATGCCTTTATGGCTGAAAATGGGGATTAGGCGCATGAACCGGCAAGGAAACAGATAGGCCTCATACGGAACGCCAGCCGCAAAAATACAAACTGTGGCTGTGCGTTCCACAACACAAGGAGAACAGTATGAAAAAATTCGCGCTGCTGATTTTCTCAACGGTTATTCTGCTCACGCCCTCAATGCTTCCCGCCGCGGACTATCCCGTCAAGCCCATACGCATCATCTCGCCTTTTGCCGCCGGCGACGCCATTGACAATACCGCAAGGGTGATCGCCGAACGTCTGAAGAGCATCCTGAAGACGCCTGTGGTGGTGCAGAACATACCGGGCGGTGGCGGCGCCGTAGGCCTGGCCGAAGCCGCGAAGGCCGACGCTGACGGTTATACGATGGTCATAGCCTCCACAGGCGCCTTAACCGCAGGGCCTTTGGTGAACAAGGGAGGATTTGACCCTGATGATTTTGCCCCTCTGGCCCGTCTGGTCACCATACCCCTGGCTTTGGCGGTGGGGGAGAAAAGCCCCTGCAACACGTTGCGGGACATCGTAACCGCGGCGAAAACCAGGGAGCTTTCCTACTCCACGCCCGGGGCTTCTTCCAAGCAACGCATAGTAATGACGCGGTTCGCCAAAGAAAACGGCATGAAGCTTGTGCATGTGGCCGGCAAAAGCGGCACGGACGCGGCAACAAAAGCCATGACCGGAGAAGTGGACTTTGTGTTTACAGGTCTGCCGGTTTTTGAGAATCTCGCCCGTTCCGGAAAACTGAAGGTCATTGCCGTATCGGCTGAAAAACGCGCCGACTACATGCCGGATGTGCCCACTTTCAGGGAAGGCGGATACTCCGCTCCGGGGGAATTGTGGTTTGGTCTTTTGCTGCGCAAAGAAGTGCCGGCCCATATTCGCGACATTCTCGACAAGGCCGTCAAAAAGGCCGTGAGCCAGGAAGAGACAAAACAACTCTACGCCAAACTCCGTTTCAGCGACGGCTATCTTGACCGGGATGCCTTCGCGAAGGTCATAGCCGGCAATATCGCCGAACACAGGATCGTGCTGAAAGAACTCGGGCTGATCAAGTGAGTTTTCCCATGCGCCGTATGTCGGCCGGCAGGCTGGCGTAACGGCAACACCCGGCGGAGGAAAAAACGCGCGTGCAGGGATCGGATCGTCTGCTCGGCAGCCTGGCCATGATTGGCGGACTTGTCGCGTGGCTGGCATCAGGGGGCATAGATGTGCCCCCGGGCAGCCACATGCTTTCTCCGCGCTTTTTCCCCCGTCTGCTGGGCGTCGTTCTGGCCGCTCTGGGAGCGACGCTCTTTTTGTCCGGCAAGGGACGCCCCCTCAGGGAGATCGCCGATAAAATCAGCCGGACGCGCAATTATCTCCTTGTGGGGGCGACTTTGCTCTATGCCCTGCTTTTCGGCCATGCTGACTACCGGGTGCTTTCCCCGGCGTACATGGCCTCGGCATTGTGGATATTGGGCGTGCGCGAGCCCGGGCGCATAGCGCTCATATCCGTGTGCGCACCGGCCGCCCTGTACATGCTGTTCCGGTACGGCTTCATGGTTCTGCTGCCGTCTCTGGGGTGAACATGGAATTTGTCTCTTTTGCGGACATGCTTTCCGGATTGAATGCCCTTGCCTCAATCTCGATACTTTTTTGGTCCGCCGCCGGAGTGCTCATCGGCTGCCTGTTCGGGGCGGCGCCAGGGCTGACGGCCACAGCCGGAGTCGCCATTGCCACCCCGCTGACCTTCGGCGTCCCCTTTGAACAGGCCATGGGCCTTCTGCTCGGCATATACTGCGGCGGATATTTCGCCGGATCGGTCCCGGCCATTCTTGTCAACACGCCCGGAGCGCCCGGCAATGCCGCCACAACTGTGGACGGGTATCCCATGACCTTAAAGGGACGGGCCGATCTGGCCCTGGGGCTGGCCATTGCCGGATCCTTCCTGGGAGGCGTCTTTTCCGGCCTTGTTCTCATGTTTCTCGCCCCCATGCTTTCATCCCTGGCGCTCACGTTTACGGCCGTCGAATACTCGTCCTTCGGCTTTTTCGGACTGATCTGCGTGGCGGCCGTTTCCGGGGGGAGCATTTTGCGGGGATGCGTAGGAGCCGTGCTGGGCATGCTCCTTGGCTGCGTGGGCATAGATCCGGTTGACGGCGTGCTCCGTCTGACCTTCGGCCTGCCGGGACTTCTCACCGGCATCCCCCTCATACCGGCGCTGATCGCCTTTTTCGCGATAACGGAAATGTTCAACCAGGGCGGTGCCGAAAAACTGCGCGCGTTGCCTCCGCAACAAAAGAGCGGTCTGGCGGAAATCATCGGATTTTTCTTCCGGCATAAGCTCCTGTCGCTGAAAAGCGCCCTGATCGGCACAGGCATAGGCATTTTGCCGGGCACAGGGCCAACCATAGCCTCGTGGATAAGCTACGGTGAAGCGGCAACGGCCGGATGCCCGGATGAAGATCCCCTTGGCGAAGGCGCGCCGCGCGGGGTCATAGCCTCGGAGGTCGCCAACAACGCCGTGACCGGCGGGGCGCTGGTTCCGCTGCTTACCCTCGGAATCCCCGGCGACACGGTAACCGCGATACTCCTGGGCGCACTGACCATCCAGAACATCGCCCCCGGCCCTCTTTTCATTGTGGAACACGGAAATCTCTTTGTGTTGATTGTGGGCATACTCATGCTGTCCAACGTCTGGCTTTTCCTGTTCGGCATGGTGCTCAGGCCTTTTTTGCCGAGAATGCTGGAAAGGCTTCCGGTAAACGTGCTTGTGCCGCTGATCGGCATCATGGCCGCCACCGGCTGCTTCGCCGACGGCAACACGGCCTTTCCCGTGGCCCTTATGGGAATCCTCGGAGTTGCCGCATATTACCTGCAATGCCTGGGTCTGCCCATGCCTCCGCTGGTTCTGGGCCTGGTGCTCGGCCCGATTATAGAAAAAAATCTCAGGGACGCGCTTACCGTGCACAGAATGGATTTGAGCGTTTTTGTGACCAGACCGCTCAGCGCAACGCTGATCGCGGCTGCCGTCCTGACTGTTCTGGTAGCCGCACGCAGGGGAATGTCCGGAAAAACCGGCTGAGCCCGACGCGGATTCTTCCGTCGGGAAAACGATACCACAAACCGGAAAAGGAGCGCGCATGCTGGAAAAAGAACTGTACCTGACCTATTTGAGCGGCCCCGACGTTGAGCGGCTTGCCCTGACGGACGCCGAAATTATGGACTCGGTGAGAAATGTTCTTGACCATCAGGGCAGAGGGCTTACGCGCATTGAGCCGCGCGTCCACCTGGTTCCCGAGGATTCCTCCAGGGGGCACTTCAATGTCCTGCGCGGGTACATCGCTCCGCAGCATGTTGCCGGTGTCAAAATAGTGGGCGATTATGTAAATAACTACAAAGTCGGCCTGCCTTCGGAACTCGCCGTCCTCAATCTTTTTGATCCGGCCACCGGCGCGGTAAGGGCCATTCTGGACGCCAGTTCCATAACCGATATGCGCACAGGGGCCATGACGGCCGTCGGCGCGGAATATCTGGCGCGAAAAAATTCAAAAATCCTCGGCCATATAGGCGCCAGAGGAACGGCTTACTGGAATGTGCGCCTGCTTGATTATCTCTTCGACTTTGAGGAAATCCGCGTGCATTCGCGCCGCCCGGAAAGCCGTAGCGCTTTTGCCGAACGTCTGGGCCGCGATCTGAACAAAAAAGTGCGTGCCGTGGATACCTGGCAAGAATGCGTCGAAGACTGCGATATTGTCGTGGAGGCCTCCCGGCTTCCTGAACCGCGCCCTCTTCTCAAAACGGAATGGATTAAAAAAAGCGCCTTCGTGGTTCCCTACGGAACAATGAGCGCGGTGGAGCTTTCCCTGACCGACATAATGGATAAAATGGTTGTGGACGACTGGGGACAATGCCGCAAGGGGCTGCCCTATGGCTCCTTGCGGGCGCATGTCGATTCAGGCAAACTCAGCCCGGAAACCCTGTATGCCGAACTGGGAGAGATTGTCGCCGGCCTGAAGCCGGGCCGGGAAAATGATCGGGAAACAATCCTGTTCTGGCATCGCGGACTTTCAACCACCGATATCGCCCTTGGACAGACCTTGCTGGACAAGGCCGAAGCCACGGGCGCAGGGCAGAAACTGCGTTACAGATAACATTCTCAACCAGCGACAATCCCGTGCCGGCGACTCTGTTTCACAACGCATCCATATTTACCCCGCTTGACGCCAAAGCTCCCCTGAGCGGCCCCCGTCAGGGAAATGTCAAGAACATTCCGCATGGGGCAATGCTTGTCCGGGACGGAGTCATCGCCGCCGTCGGGGATGAAAACGAAATCTTCCGCCTGGCCGCGGATATGCGGGATGCGGAAGTACCGGAAACAAACAATCTGGGCGGAGGCTGCGTGATTCCCGGCTTTGTGGACCCGCACACCCACATGTGCTTCGCCCGCCGCAGGGAGAACGAATTCAGAATGCGCATCGCCGGGGCAGATTATCTGGATATCCTGAAAGCCGGAGGGGGCATTCTCCGCTCCGTTAAAGACGTGCGGGAGGCATCGGACGAAGATCTGCTGCGCGTCACGCTGGAAAACATACAAAATGCCTGCCGGTCGGGCACAACCTCCCTGGAGATAAAAAGCGGCTACGGGCTGAATCCGGCAGACGAGTTGAGCATGCTCGAAATTATCGCGAAGGCGGGCGCGCTGGCCCGCATAGACGTCACGGCTACCTTCATGGGCGCGCATGCCGTGCCTGACGAATATAAAAACAAGGCGGAAGAGTATGTCGATCTTGTAATCAATGAGATGTTGCCGGCTGTCGCCGAGCAGGGCATCGCCCGCTATTGCGATGTTTTTTGTGAACAGGGCGTGTTCGGCAGAGAGCAATGCCGCCGCGTTTTATCCTCGGCGCGCGACCTCGGATTGGGTCTGAAAATCCATGCGGATGAAGTCCATGACCTGGGTGGAGCCAAACTTGCGGCCGAAATGCGTGCCGTGTCCGCCGAGCACCTGCTGGCCGCCGACGCGGACGGGCTGCTCGCCATGGCGGCCGGGGGCGTCCTCGCCGTGCTCCTGCCCGCCACCGCCTACAGCCTGCGTAAACCCTACGCGCGCGGCAGGGATATGATAAACATGAATTTACCGGTGGCCCTGGCCACAGACTGCAATCCCGGTTCCTGCTTCTGTGAGTCCATGCCTTTTGTGTTCGGCCTTGCCGTGATGAATATGGGATTTACGCCGGAAGAGGCCTTGACCGCATCCACCCTCAACGCCGCTTACGCCGTGGGCGACAACGCACGCCGGGGAAGCCTTGAACCCGGCAAGGATGCTGATTTTCTGCTTCTCGACGGTGAAACGCCGGCCGCCGTCGCCTATCATGCAGGAACGAATCCGGTGCGGCGGGTATACAAACGTGGCCGGGAACTTGTCATTGACAACCCGCAACCGTGCATGGCTGCGGGGGGAGGACATCATGCTGGCGGACGCTGAAATTATGGAAGCCGCAAACATTGCGGGCTGCGAGGAATTGCCGGATATGCCGACTTTTGAAAAGGGCATACGCCGCGCCCCTGCTCGCAGGTACACCCTCGACAGAAAGCAAACCAGGTTGGCCCTGCGCAACGCATTGCGTTATCTCCCCGAAAAATATCATGAAACTGTCGCCCAAGAATTTCTGGAGGAGTTGCGCACGCGGGGTCGGATTTACGGCTACCGTTTCCGCCCGCAGGGGCGCATTTACGGCAAAGGCATAGATTCCTATCGCGGCAGATGTATTGAGGGCAAAGCCTTCCAAGTGATGATTGACAACAACCTGGACTTTGACGTCGCCCTCTACCCCTACGAACTCGTCACCTATGGCGAAACGGGACAAGTCTGTCAAAACTGGATGCAGTACGGACTCATAAAACGATATCTGGAAGAATTGACGCGGGAGCAAACCCTGGTTGTGGCGTCCGGCCATCCGCTCGGCCTCTTCCGTTCCCGTCCCGACGCGCCGCGTGTGATACTCACAAACGGGCTCATGGTCGGCGCTTGGGACAATCCCGAGGCCTGGCACAAGGCCGCGCAACTCGGAGTAAGCAATTACGGGCAAATGACCGCCGGCGGCTGGATGTATATAGGGCCGCAGGGAATTGTGCACGGAACCTACAACACCCTGCTCAATGCCGGCCGTATTTTCCTGAATATACCCGGCGATGCCGATCTGGCCGGAAAACTCTTCGTCTCGTCCGGTTTGGGCGGCATGAGCGGCGCGCAACCCAAGGCTGCTGAGATAGCCGGCGCTGTCAGCGTCATTGCCGAAGTGGACGAGAGCCGTATAAGAACCCGTCTGGAACAGGGCTGGATCGGCAAAAAATCGGATTCGCCGGCGGAAATATTTGCATGGGCCGATGACGCGCTACGAGAAAAAAAACCGCTTTCCACAGCTTATCACGGCAATATTGTCGATCTCCTGCAGTATTGCGTGAACGAACGCATAAAAATCCATCTGCTTTCAGACCAGACATCCTGCCATGCGGCCTACGACGGGGGATATTGCCCGCAGGGGCTGACCTTTGCCGAACGCACGCGCATGCTGCGCAACGACCACGGGACGTTTCGCCGCGCTGTGGATGAAAGCCTGCGCAAGCACTATTCCCT
>JAISOT010000195.1 GCA_031275465.1 Desulfovibrio sp. | reverse complement strand
ATGTTCAATAATAGCTATGGATAAGCGTTCCGCCATATATCCCTCCAGTTTTTTCCATAGACTACCGGAGAGACGGCAGGATTTCTAGACTTTTTCTAATTATTCATTCGATTGCCCTGGCTTGAGCTTTTTGACGACCATGCCTGCTGTGAAAGCGCCATCGCAGTTTGTTTGCGCAATTGAGCGCCGGACGGAGTCCGAAGAGAAGCCTAATGCGCAATCTCGGAGTTGATATGGCCTAGGCGACATCCTCGTCAGACTCGGACGAATTTTCCGCAATTTTCGCGGCGGCGGCTTTCTGCTCCTTGGCTTCCGCTTTGGCCTTTTTGACGCGCGGAGTGCCGGTTCTCGTCACCAGAAATTTGCAGACCGAAGCCGTGCGGTGCGTACACTCCTGTTTCAGACATTTTGTCGGGCATTTTTCCACACAAACCGAACAGTACACGCAGAGAAAAGGATCATACTCCCAACGTCCGGCTTTGGAATCCACCACGATAGCGCCGGTGGGGCAGAGACGGGCGCAGGAGGAGCAAAAAATGCATTCCTCCACCGCATTGTGTATGCGCCCCCGGTACGCCGGAAACGGCACGCGGTCCTCCAGCGGATAAAGACGTGTGGCTGGCCTGTTGGACAAATTGCGGAGCACGTTTTTAAGCATATACATGGCGACTACCTCTCAGTGCAGGAAATGCACGGGTCAATGCTCAACACAATCACGGGAACGTCAGGGAGCTTGCAGCCGGGCAACATATGAAGCAATGGGGGAATATTGGCGAATGTAGGCGTGCGCACGCGCATGCGCTCCAGCATCTTGGTGCCGTTGCCGCGGACGTAGTAAAACAGTTCGCCGCGGGGCTGCTCCACGCGAAAAACGGATTCTCCGTCAGGATTGCCTGGCAGCTTGACCGCCAATTCGGACTCGGGCAGACGATTCAAGGCCTCGCGGACAAGGGCAATGGAGTGCAGGGTTTCGTAAAAGCGCACCTTGGACCGTGCGTAGCAGTCGCCGTCCTGCTCCACGACAGGCACAAAATTGAGATCCTTGTAAGCGGCGTAGCCGTGCATGCGCTCATCGCACTCCCATCCGCTGCCGCGCAGGGTAGGGCCGACAGCGCCCAAAAGACAGGCGTCGTCTTTGGTCAGAACGCCTATGTCGCGCGTTCTCTCCTGCACGGTATAGTCATTCAGCATGGTTTTGGTCAGTTCGTGCATGCCCTTTTCTATCTCATTCAGTTGGGCCAGCATCCAGCGTATCTGGTCGGGAACCAGATCGCGGCGCACGCCGCCCACGACATTGATTGAGAGGATGACGCGGTTGCCGGCCGTGGCTTCGCAAATATCCATAACATGCTCTCGAATGCGCCAAAACTGGTGAAAAACGCTTTCAAAACCAAATGCGTCCGCAAACAGGCCGAGCCAGAGTAGGTGGGAATGGATACGGTGCAGCTCGGACCAGATCACACGCAAAAACTGGGCGCGTGGCGGAGCCGTGACGCCCAGCATGTCTTCTATGGCATTGCAGTAACAGTTGGCGTGAATACAGGAGCAGATGCCGCAAATGCGTTCCACCACAACGACCATCCGATTGAAGTCCTTGGTACGGACAAGACTTTCCAGGCCGCGGTGAACAAAACCGAGCTGGGGCACCGCCTGCACCACGTTTTCATCTTCCACCACGAACTTGATGTGCAACGGTTCCGGCAGCACCGGATGCTGAGGGCCGAAGGGGATGACGGTGGTGCGGCTCATTGCTGTCCTCCTTGGGGGCCTTTCGGGGGCGCCTCCCCGGAAGCGCGCTTGACTGTCGTCATGGTGAAATACGGCCCGCGGGCGACTTCTCCTTCCAGATACAGGGCGCCTTGGTAATCCAGCGGCAGTCCATCAAACCGCACGCCGAACTGGTCCTGCGTTTCGTTTTCAATCAGCAACGCGCAGAAATAGACGGAACTGATGCTGGGGATGAGCTGATCCTTGTCCACCTCCATACACAGATGCGTCATGCCGGACTGGGGAAAGAGATCACAGGCGCGCCGCAGATCTGTCAAAGTCAGATTCTCGTCAAAATGGTAATACAGGCGAAGGGCGCGTTCATCCAGCGCGGTCTGCGACATGGTCACAAAACGGTATTTCGCTTCAGCCAGACGCCGCACCTCGTCGAGCAGCGTCTCAGGCGTAACGGACTTAGCTTCAAAAAACATGGTTTCATCCTTTTTGTCGGGATCAACCCGCGTTTTTCAGTTTTCAGGCGCTGCTTTCACCAGCGGCCGCCGCCGTTTTTGCCACATCCGCGTCACCGGGCATCAGCGCCGGCTCCGGCGCGGGCCCCATGCCCATTTTCGCCTTGAGCACGTTCAGCGCCGTAACAACCCCGTCGATGATGGCCTCGGGCTTGGGGGGGCAGCCCGGCACGAAAACATCCACCGGGATCACGGTCTGCGCTCCGTTCAAGACGTTATAGCTGTCCTTGAAAACTCCGCCGGAGAGATTGCACGCGCCGATGGAAACAACGGCCTTGGGGCCTGGCATCTGGTCATACAGCTGCCTGAGCACATGCCGGTTGCGGTGATTTACCGTGCCCGTGACCAAAAGCACATCGGCATGTTTCGGATTGCCGGTATTGACAACGCCAAAACGCTCCACATCGTAAAGAGGAGTCAGACAGGCCAGTACTTCAATATCGCAGCCGTTGCAGGAGCCACAGTCAAAATGGATAATCCACGGGGACATGAGCCGGCTTTTTTTGATCATGTTTTCGACAAATCTCACGGCGCGGCCTCCTTATGCCACATACAGCCACAAAAGATTTACCAACGCGAATCCCATGCCGACCAGCAGAGACTGCTTCTGCACCATCCACTGCCATGTCAGGCGGGCGGTGATGTTGTCGATGAGAATTTCCGTAAACAGCGAGGCCGCCGCCAGAATGCACATGCCGATGACGCTGGTGTGCCAGAACATGGCGCAGAGCCCGAGAATCAACACCAGGTCGAGCCAGTGGCCGATTTCAATCAGTGCAAGATACGGTCCCGAGTATTCCGTCTGCACTCCGCGAACCAGCTCCTGATGCCCGTGATGCCCCGCGGAAATGTCAAAGGGCGACTTGCGCAGCTTGATGGTGAGGGCATAGCCCAGAGCCAGAAAAAGCAAGGGCATTTTAAGCAACAGGGGCGAATCCAGCCTGAATACGTCTGAAATCATGAAAGAGCCTGTACACATGGCAAAACCGACAAAAACCAGAATCAGAATGGGCTCATAGGCGAGCATCAGCAGCAATTCCCGCTGCGCGCCCACCTGACTGTAGGGCGATGGCACGCAGATGGCCCCCACCACCTGAAAAACAGCGCCTATGGTGAGCACGAAAAAGAGAAGCAGCAGATCTCCTCCCATAAAAAAGATGAACAGGGCGAATGCTGAGGAGATCAGGTAAACATAGGCGCTGAAGACCAGCCAGGCATTGGTGACCTTGGGCTCCTTGCCGAAAAGTTTGAGCATGTCGTAGAAAGGCTGAAGAAGCGGCGGCCCCACGCGGGATTGCAGACGCGCCGTAAGGCGGCGGTCCACGCCGCTCAGCAGGCCACCCGCAAAGGGGGCCAGGATCAATCCGCCGAGTGCGCTGAGTATGGAGAGCATCACAACAGACCTCCTACCAGGACAATCAGAAAAGCCGTGGAAATAACGTCAATGCCCCGGGTTATCCTCTCTTCGCCGAAATACTGCGCCAGATAGTAGTTGGAAACACGCGCCGGTTCAAAAACGTTCATGGGGCCGTTAAAGCCCACTTCGTTGCCTCGCCTGACTGCAAGCCCGGAAAAATAGGGCAGGCTGTGCGCCTTTTCCGGCACCCGGCGGGTTGCCCGCCAGGCAAACCATGCCCCCAGAGCCAGCAGAACAAACAGCAGGTAAATCCATGAATACCCCTCCACGCCGGTAAAGTTCGCGCCGGGGATGAAACCCTCGGCCCTGAGGTTGAAGCGGGCGTATATTCCCGATACGGAAGGCCCGACAAAATCCTTCAGCACCATGGGAGAAATGAACGAGAACAGCAAGGCCACGCCGCAAAGCGTGCGCAAGGCAAAAATCACCGTGGGGCGATGAATTCCCCTTACCGGATACTCGCGCAGATTGGCGGATGAAATCAGAATGCCCGCCCATCGCGCCCAGAAAAGCACGGTAAAAGCCGACCCCAGGGCAATGAAGAAAAGGATCGGCGTCATGGCCTGGGTAGCCCTGGCAATGGCCTCAATGGCCATCCACTTGCCTATCAGCATGCCGAAGGGCGGCAGCATCATGGTAAAAATGCCGATGGTCGTGATGGTCGCCGTGCGCGGCATGGCGCTGTACAGACCGCGCATGTCCTCAATATCCCGGGAGCCTATCCTTTGCTCAATGCTGCCGACGCACATGAACAGAAGCCCCTTGGACACCGAGTGGTAAACAATAATCATGGTGGCCGCGACCATGGAAGCCGCTGTGTTGATGCCCACACAGGTAATGATCAGGCCGAGATTGGCAATGGTGGAGTATGCCAGAATTTTTTTCGCGTCACTCTGGCTTACCGCCAGCATACAGGTGCCCACAAACGTAAACGCCCCGAACAGGGCCACTATGGTGGACATTGTGGTTCCGGCGAAAGCCGGAGCCATGCGCAACAGCAAGTAGGTGCCGGCCTTGACCATGGTCGCCGAGTGCAGAAGGGCGGAAACCGGCGTCGGCGCGACCATGGCCCCGCACAGCCAGCTTTCGAAGGGAACTTGCGCCGATTTGGTGAAGGCCGCGAGGCAAAGAAAGGCAAAAGGCATGAGCATTGCCGTATTCTTAATGTCAAGGGCCGTCATTTTTTGCAGGACGATCTCTGTGGAGAGGGTGCCCAAACTCTTCTGGATGAACAGCATGGCGGAAACAAAGGCAAGCCCGCCGAGCACGTTCATCCACAGAGCGCGAAAGGCGTTGGTGTTGGCTATTTCCGTACGGTCATGACTGATCAGGAAGAAAGAGCAAAGCGTCGTCACCTCCCAGAAAAAAAACATCCAGGCGAGATTGTTACAAAGCACAAGGCCGTTCATGGCACCCAGGAAACAGAAGACAATGGCGAAAAAGCGCGGCTTGCGAGAGGCGCGCAGGTGCAGATGCTCCTCGTGGATATCCATGTAACCCAGGCTGTAAATGGTAATAAGGCCACCCACAACGCAGATAATGATAACCATGATCAGGGAAAGTCCGTCAGGCGCGAAGCCGGTGACGGGCGTGGCCTGATCCGTAAGAACTCCCTTGAGATAGACGAGGCCCGCCAGTTGCAGAACCGTCATGCCCATAATCAGGCGGCTGCGCAGATTCCAGCCCAGAAACAGTATGTAGCCCAGCAGGATGAAATCAAGAAAGGTGAATGCCGCGTCCAGCGGCAGCCCCAGAAAATCCTGCGCTTCCAGATGAAAAGGGCCGTTAGCCCCAAGGCCTATAGCCGCCATTGCCATGACGACCACAGTTGACGGAACCAATATCTTCCGCATCGCGCCGCCGGGAACGCAGTAAAGCGCCAAGCCGACGATAAACGGGAGAGCAACACAACAAAAAATGAGAAAATTCAGCATGGCCACCTCACAGAGACGTGAGTTGTGAAAAATTTCACCTACAGTACAACCCCGTGCAACAGAAAAAGAAAATAGTCCCGGTCCATACGGAAGAGAAGACTTGCATGCAGATTACTCCCGTAACAGCATCCTGTCAATAGGGTATTAAAAAAATTCTCTGCTGTCCGGACGCCAATACGCGAAAAATACGCCTCCCGCGCGCAAACAGGGAAAACCGGACGAAAAAGATTGGGGAAATTATCCGCGTAACGCGGTGGATCGTGCGGAGGCAGAACTCAGGATGAAATTGGTCCTATTCCTTCCACCTTCCCGCTTTGGCAGCCCTGGCTTCTTTCTCCATGCCTTTCCAGCCGGCGCACTCCGGACGCTTGCATGCCGGGGACACCCAGGCCAGACCGGCCTTGAGCAACAATTCCTGTAACGGCCGGCCGGCCGTTACCACAGTAGCCACAGTGCGCCCGGATTTGTCTTTTCCCAGGGGGAAGGCCATGACCTCCACATTTTTGTGCAGCACAGCGCTACGGACAAAGTCCGCCGCCTCCCGGCCGCAGGGTTGCCCGAGGTCGGGAAAATCCATGCCGTAGAGCCTGACGGTGACGCGGTTTTTCACGGGGGAGAGAGTTTTGCTCACGGGTATGTCCCGTTACGATCCTGTCTTTTCCCACCAGGATCGCCGTTTTCCCTTCTCAGGCGGAATGGAAACCGTCTCGCCGATAACCGGCGTCAGCAATTGCACGCTTCTGCCTTCGCTCGCCCTGACGATTCTCCGGAAGGGTTCGTTCCAGGGGTGAAAACCAATACAAAATTTCCCCGCATGAACCGGCAGCAGGGCGGCTGCGCCGAGGTCTTCGGCAGCCCGGACGACATCTTCCGGCAGCATGTGGGCATGCGGCCACTTCACGTCATACTGCCCATTTTCCAGAATGGCCAGATCAAAACCGCCGAATTGCCGGCCGATATCGGCGAAGTGAGGGCCATAGCCGCTGTCGCCGCTGTAAAATATCTTCCTTCCGGACAGTTCGAACACGTATGAGGCCCAGAGCGTCCGGTTGGAGCGCAGCCCCCGGCCGGAGAAGTGACGCGCCGGCAATACATGGACGACAAGACCGGGTTCGGGCTCAAAGGCGTCGAACCAATCCCCCTCCAGAATGTCGTCCGGCGCGAAACCCCAGCGCTCGAAATGCCCGCCCACTCCAAGCGGACAGATAACCTTTCCCGTGCGGGATCTCAGAGCCGTCACGGTAGGATGGTCAAGGTGATCCCAGTGGTCATGCGAAATAACGAGATAGTCGATATCGGGCATGTCGTCGGGAGAATAGCCCGTTGTGCCGGGGAATGCCTTGGTGAAGAAGGAAAAAGGCGAAGCGTGTCCGCTGAAAACCGGATCAATCAGAAAAGTTCTGCCTCCAAGAAGGAGAAGGCTGGAAGAATGTCCGAACCATACAAAAACGTCCCGTTTCCTGTCCAGTTCGCGAAGATTCGTCACGACTGAGGGCACAGGCGACGAAGGCGCCAGATCCGGCATTCTGGCGAAAAAGAAGTCCCAGTAAAGTTTGAAGCGGCTTATTCCTTCGGCCAACAACGGCGTCGGAATGAGGTTTCTGAATTCGCCGTCTCTGTAATGCGGCGACAATTTGATCCGCTCCAGACGGAGCCCGTCCGGAAGTCCGCCGAATTCCGGGCGCCGCAGGTAGAGAAAGACGCCGAGCGCGGAGCAGGCCATGATAACTGTCAAAAACAGCATGAGTCTTTTCACGATGTCATTTTGGCGTTTTCCGGCATAACAGGATCAAGCCCGCCAAAATCAGGGGAAGGCACAAAACCTGTCCCATGGTGAGCCAGCCAAAGGCCAGATACCCCAATTGCGCATCAGGCACGCGGACAAATTCCACGCCAAAACGCGCCAGGCCGTATCCGACGGCAAAAAATCCGGAAACAGCGCCCGTTTTTCTGGATTTTGCGGAATAGATCCAAATCAGCGCAAAAAGGACAAGTCCCTCAAGGGCAGCCTCGTACAACTGCGTGGGGTGCCTCGGCCAGGGACCTCCGCTGGGGAAAACCACGGCCCAGGGAACATCGCTGACCTTGCCCCACAACTCGCCGTTGATAAAATTGCCGACCCTACCGAAAAAAAGGCCGGGGGGCACAAGAGGGGCCACAAAATCCGTCACGGCCAGAAACGGCACTCCGCGGCTGCGCGCAAAAAGGGCCAGGGCCGCGATCACGCCCAACAGCCCTCCATGAAAGGACATGCCGCCGTTCCATATACGCAGGATCTCCCATGGTTCCTGAATATAGGCGGCAAGATCGTAAAAAAGCACATAGCCGAGTCGCCCGCCAAGAATAACGCCCAGCATGGCGCAGGTCAGCATGTCGTCCACAGCGGCCGGCTGCCACGGCGATCCCGGACGGGACGCGCGCCGGCGGCCCAGAAACCAGCCTGAGGCAAAACCGAAAAGATACATCAGGCCGTACCAGCGCACATGCAGGCGCCCCAGGGAAAAAGCGACGGGATCCAGAGGGGGCAGAGTCATTCCGGCACTTCCGGCGCGTTAAATTCTCCGCTCTTGCCGCCGCTTTTGTGCAAAAGGCGTACCCGGGCGATCACAATATCGCGCTGGACGGCCTTGCACATGTCATAAATAACGGCGGCGGCCGTCTGCGCGGCGACAATGGCTTCCATTTCCACGCCCGTAAGGCCCGTTGCGCGCGCTTCCGCCATAACGCGCACACGCGGCGGCCGTTCCAGAATATCAAAACTGACATCCACAAAAGTCAGATTCAGGGGATGGCAAAGCGGTATCAGCTCACTGGTACGCTTTGCAGCCAATATTCCGCCGATTTTGGCGCAAGCGAGCACATCTCCTTTGGGGAGAGCCGATTGCTTCAAAAGTTCCATTGTGGCGGGAGCCAGATGCACTATCGCCTCGGCAACCGCCTTGCGTTGCGTCATTGACTTTTCGCCCACATCCACCATTGTCATGGCGCCCCTGACGTCCAGATGGGAAAAGGAATTTGCCGCCACACCGCCTCCGGAGACAAAACAGTCACCTGTGGTTATAGAGCAGCCGGCCTGAAACGGCAAGGGGCAAGTGTGCCGCCTCTCTTGACAGGCGGAAACAGACGCCGGCATGACGGTTTTTGTTCTGTCCGTGGTTTTCTTCCTGCGCCGAAAAAATCGCTTGCCATTGGTAAAACCGCTGGGGTAGCATTTTTCGTGAAGAGACCACTGGCGGAAATTGGGAAAAATATAAATTTTTTTTAACATGTTATGGCAAATAAGAAATGTGCGTTCCGCTCAACCGTTACAATTTTCAGGGTTGAACTGGTTATGAAATAGCTATGGAAGCTTTTCCGATGGACTTCAAACACTGCTCCTGCTCCGGCAAGAGTCTGCCCCGCCTGATTCAGCCCGCCATCATGGCCGTGCTGGCGCGTGAGCCGCTGCACGGCTACCGCATAGCGGAGGCGCTGGCGAGGGATGTCGCCCTGTGCGATCCGTCGCCTGACCCGTCCGGCATATACCGTCTGCTCAAAAACATGGAGCGAAACGGCTATGTGGCCGGCAGCCGGGATGACGGCCGCAGCGGCGGCCCGGCCCGGCGCCGCTATGCGTTGACGGAAAAAGGCGCCGCCTGCCTGCGCATGTGGCTGCATACCCTGCGAAACTATCAGAACTCCATAGCCGCTCTCATCGCCTTCCTGGACAAAACCATGTCCGGGAACTGATCTTCACTCCGTTTTTTCCGGCCGGCGCGGACAAGCGGCCGGATGCCCGCTTTGCCTTCGGAGAAAAATGTGCTATGGCTTCCGGCAGAAGCAAAGTCTCTCCGCGCATTCAAAAATCTATCATTGTGGGGACGCCATGACGAAAACGGCGGTCATGAAAACCATCCGGGTGGAGGAAGCCGTGGGCAGCGTGCTCTGCCACGACATCACCCGTATTGTGCCGGGGAAGAGCAAGGGGCCGGTATTCCGGAAAGGCCATGTCGTGCGGGCTGAGGATATTCCCCTGCTTCTGGATGTGGGCAAGGAACACCTTTATGTTTTTGAACCGGCGCCCGGTTCCGTGCATGAGGACGACGCGGCGCGGCGCATAGCCGCCGTCACGGTCGGCGCGAACATTCGTTTGAGTGAGCCGCGGGAAGGGCGCATCACCTTTTTCGCCGCCGTCAAAGGCCTCCTGAAAGTGGATGCGCCGACGCTCGCCCGCATGAACGGCATCGGCGAAATCACCATGGCGACCCTGCACACGATGCAGATGGTGGAACAGGGCCAGGATGTGGCCGGCACCCGCGTGATTCCGCTGCTCATTGCCGAGGGGAAACTGCGGCGGGTGGAAACTCTCGTCAGGGCGCCGATTATTGACGTTCTGCCCCTGCGTAGCGCCCGCGTCGGGATAGTGACCACAGGCAGCGAAATTTTTCACGGCAGGATTGAAGACGCCTTCGGCCCGGTGCTGCGTAAAAAATTTTCGGAGCTCGGCAGTGAAATACTCGGCCAAAAGCTCACCGGCGACGATATCGCCGTCACGGCGCGGGCCATAGACGATTTCATCCGTAGCGGGGCGGACATGGTGGTTGTGACCGGAGGCATGTCGGTGGATCCCGACGACCGCACCCCGGCCGCCATACGCGCCGCCGGCGCGAAGGTGGTGCGCTACGGAGCGCCGGTGTATCCCGGAGCCATGTTTCTGCTCGGCCTCGTGACCGCGGAGCGGGGCGAAGTGCCCGTGCTCGGCCTGCCCGGCTGCGTCATGTATCACAAGGCCAGCATTTTTGAGCTACTCGTGCCGCGCCTTCTGGCCGGGCTTGCCGTGACCGAAAAAGACATAATCGCTTTGGGACACGGCGGATTTTGCGCGTACTGCGCCGAATGCCGCTACCCCGTCTGCCACTTCGGCAAGTCGTAGCAACAGTCGGCTGTGGATTGAAACATTGCCGAGAGGCGGTTGAAGCGGGAGATTGCCCAACATGGACATCCACAGACGGGTACCCTGTTCTCGCGGCGCGGCGCTCCGGAAGTTCCTTGAACTGGAATGGGCCGACGCGCTGGCCCGCGGGGCGGCGCTTGTTCCGCGCGCCGTCTATCTTGCCTTTACGATTTCGCTGGCGGTCACCATAGTCTGCTGGTTTTATGATCTCGCGCAATTTCCCCTGGGCGACCACGATGTGGGCTACCAGAGCGGCATTCCCCTTCTCAGCGGCGGACGCTCCGGACGCTGGTTTGCTCCGGCGATGTACCTGTTCAGCGGATACGTGCAGATACCGGTGTGGACCCAGCTGCTTGCGTTCGGCACGCAGATTGCCGCGGGCATGTGCGCGGCGTATCTCTGGCTGGGGAAAACGGACTTTCCGCCTTTGCTGGCGGGCGGTCTTCTGCTCTCCTGCATGCCGACCGCGGCGGATTTTTACTATTATCACTGGCAGGCGCCCACCTTTACCGCATGCCAATTGCTGATGGCTCTCTCAATTCTGGCCGTCCGCCCTTCCGCGCGCCCGAAGGGCAAGACTTCCGCCATCATTTTATCAACTATTCTAGCAACATGCGCTATAGCCCTGTATCAATCCAGCGTCATGACCTGGAGCGTTCTGTTTTTCGGGTGTATCCTCCTGCATCTGTTGCGGACCGGGCAGGCGCGCGCGAAAGACCTGCTCGCCGCATTCGGCCCCTCTCTCGCCGCCTTTGCGGCGGCGTGCCTTCTGTACGCGGCAAGCCTGCGCCTCTATCCCCTTGCGGGATTTTTCCTGGAGGGTGAGTACCAGTTCCGTACGCTCTCCGCAGACGGGATGCTGCGGCGCATCCCCGACATCGTCAGGGCGGCCTACGCCCATTTTTTTGTCATACAGCCCTTTATGGGGCCGTGGCTCAAGGCCCTGTTGCTGTTCGTGTCCGTTGGCGGATTTATTGCCTTGACGCATGAGGCAAGAGCGCGGAAACCGGCATCCGGCCGTGTGATTTTTCTGGTTCTGGGCATGCTGCTCCTGCCCGTGGCCGCGAAGTCGCAGTTTTTCGTCAGCGCCGGGGAGAGCTTTTATCTTTTCCGCTTCACCTCTCTGGGTTTGAACTATGTTTACCTGTTCTTTCTTCTCGCGCTGTTCGGCTCCGGAAGCGTAAAGGCCAGAAACGCGGGCCTCGCTCTCGGCATCCTGCTGCTGCCGGCCATGATCGTCAACTGCCTGCAGCAGCAGGTGCTGCACGTGCGCTCAAACACCCACGACATCGCCACGCTCAACCGCGTGGTCATGAGGATGGAGGAGCTGCCCGGATTTTCACTCGATAAAACCTGGAATCTGGTGCAGTTCGGGCGAACGGCGCCCTATATGGCGAGAACCTATGCGTCGCGCTATGACGCGGACGGTCTGTCCGGATTCAACGGCACAATTTCGCAGGTATGGCGTC
Source organism: Desulfovibrio sp. (assembly GCA_031275465.1). Taxonomy (GTDB): domain Bacteria; phylum Desulfobacterota; class Desulfovibrionia; order Desulfovibrionales; family Desulfovibrionaceae; genus Desulfovibrio. The sequence continues at coordinate 13,066 of JAISOT010000195.1, read as the reverse complement.
CGGGCTTCGCGCTCCGGCTCATTGAAGCCGATTTGAAGCTGGCGGAGCGCATGAACGAATACGGAACCTCCAGCCCTGACATTTTGCGGAAAGCCGTCAGTTTCGCGGAAGGCAAAAAAAGTTTTCCCGCGCCCGGTTCCATAGGCCTTGTGGACGACATCATCGTGCTTGTGCTGGATGAAAGGGCGGTGGAAATCGCCAGAACAAGGTTGGCCCGGGCTGACGTGCGGCCCCCGGAACACGAGGCCGGCATCATGAAAACGAATTGAGGACAACCTTATGCAGGCAGCGCCCAAGTTCCGCCACGAGCGGAAATATCATCTGGCTGAAGCGGACGCCATGCTCGTGCGGCAGCGCGCGTCCTATATCCTGGCTCCGGACAAACGCGCCGGCGGTCCATATCAGGTCAGCAGCGTTTATTTTGACGACGCGCACAACACGTCCCTGCACCAGAAACGCAACGGCGTGTTTTTGCGCGATAAATGGCGCTTGCGATACTACAACAACAGCTTTGGGCTGATTCATCTGGAGCGGAAGCATAAACGCGGCGAACTGGCGCGCAAGGAACACGCGCCGGTGACGGAGGAGCAGTACATGGAGCTCTGCCGCGCCGACATGCGCTGCGCCGCGCTTCAGGAAGGCCCGGTATGGAAGGCGTTTTACGCGCGCCATCTGCTCAACTGCATGCGCCCCGTGATTACAGTGGAATATGACCGCGAAGCCTTCAGCTATGCCCCGGGCAATGTCAGACTTACCTTTGACACCAATCTGCGGGCCGCGATGCCGGGCTCAGGATATTCCGTGGCGGTGGACACCGGCGGACTCATGATTCTGGAGCTCAAGTATGATTCCTTTCTGCCCGCTGTTGTGGCCGGGCTGCTCTCCGGCATCCAGTTCACGCAACTGGCGATTTCCAAATACGTCATGGCCCGGCATGCCTTGCTGCGCCACGGCGGACGGTGAGCGACGGGACAATGCCCTCGCGGGCGCGCGCCCCGCGTCAAAACGCTTTTCTGCGGCAGGGCGGCGCGGTTACGCGTAGTCTCCGCTGTATTCGACGAGCGTTGCGCTTTCTATAAAATCAGCCGAAGTGAAAGGTTCCATGAACTGCGTCTGATTGCGCGTCACCCTCACCTCCAGGGTCAGCTCCGCCAGCCCGCGGGACACGTTTTTGTTCTTCAGTTTATGCCAGACCGGTTTCAGGAGATTGCCCACAGCTTCGTCAGCTTCCGGGGCATAGCGCAGAATCATCAGGAAAGTCCGCTTTTCCTTGCGGACGAATGTCATGGCGATGTAAATCAGGCCGATGGACACGGTGCCCACAACGGCGACCAGATAAAGCTTTGCCCCGGCGGTCAAACCGGCCGCTATGCTCCAGTACAGAAAGCCGACGTCAAGAGGCTCCTTGATCGGCGCCCTGAAGCGAACAATGGAGAGAGCGCCCACCATGCCGAGGGACAAAACCAGGTTGGTTCCGATAGTCACAATTATAAATGCGGTTATCCCGCTCACAATCACGATGAGCACGCCGAAATTGTCACTGTATACAACGCCGCGATAAAAATATCTGTACAACAGATAAATGGCCAGCCCGCACCCCAAAGCCACCGCCATAGTCACCGCGAGGGCCAGTAACGTCAAATTTTCATGCTGGGAGAGCATGAAGGCTATTTTGCGCAATTCGTCCGTCATACCTTGTCCGTAATGCTGATTACAAGATTATCCCGTCACCGGACGGCGATGGAAGACATGATCGCTCCGGATTTGTCCCGCAGATAGACGGTTTCCCCGCGCCTGGGGTTAAAATTCACCTTCAGTTTCAACAGCGCGTCAGGATGGCGGTATCCCTTTCCTACAAAATCCAGGAGTTCTCCTGGGGCGAAATCAATGCCGGCCATGGGCCACTTTCTCGGCTTATCCAGTTTGTCGCTCAAGTATAAATCCCGCGCGCTCCGCGCCTCGCCGGAGATATTGCGTATGGAAAAACCGCACACGCCGCCGCGGTCATAGGCGGCCTCAAAGACCAGAGGGAAAGGCTTTTCGTCGGTGACGAGCTTCACCCTGATGACGCCGTTGACGGCATCGCGCGCCGCGAGTTCCAGATGTTGCCCGACGCGCGCCTCGCCGTTGACCTCCCAGTGCCTCATCGCCATTCCCCGGGGCAGGGCCGGAGTGACAATAACGGGGTTTTCCACAAAATACCAGCCTTGTGAGGCTGCGGTGTTGATTTTGGCCGGGCCGTCCACAACCACACGGTACAGACCGGTATAACCGAAAAGATCGCGCAGTTCCCGCAACACGTGCCCCGGCCGCTCCCGGAAGAAGGCGAGCACGTTTTCCCTGCCCCGCGCGATGGTTTCCGGCAGCCCCGGCGGGCTGTATACCCCATGGCGCGCGGCAAACTGTATCTCGCGCATGCTTTCGCCGTTCAGGGCGTCCATGACCTTGGTCACGTTTGGTTCCGCAAAATGCACGAAAGCCATGTCACAGAGATGATTGGCGAATTTTCCGGCCAAATCCGGGCGTTTCATCAGGGTGCCGAACAGGGGGCTTTCTTTCAGCACCCGGCGGAGGGTGGGATTGGAAGGAGGTTTTGCCCCATGCCACGGGCTCATGGCCGTCGCGTCAAGATCGTATAATATATACCGCCAGCGCCCGTCAAGCTCCGCTGAAGACGCGCCGGAATCACCGTAATAACGCCATACCCTCGTGTTGTTCTGATCATCCGGCCAGTCGCGATTGTCCATGTAAATTTCCAGGGCGTAATAGAGGAGCAGATTGTCAATATCCATCTGCTGCCTTACGGCGTCATACAGCGCTTCATCCATCTCCTTCTTTTCGCAGTCCCGGGTAAGTTCGCTGAACTTCCTGATAATGCGCCAGTGCAGCAACTCGGGATACTTCGGGGAAGATCTCAGCTCCTTGACTCCTCCGGCGAAAATGATGAAATCGTCTCTGGGCGCGTCATAAAGATCCGCCAAAAAACTGTCGTCAATCCGCACCGTCAGGAAAGCGTGCCCGTAATATTTGCCATTGATGTACACCGCGGCGGAACGCACCGGAGCGACATAGGGATACCCCGCGTTCGCGGCTATGCGCGCGTTCAGCGCCGTGCGCATCTGCGCGTCCTCAAGATCCTGGCCGCCGTTGCGCAACACGAGCGAATCGTAGGAAAGCGCCGGCAGTCTGGCCTTCTCGTCGGCAAGCTCGGGGAAAAAGGGGTAGTCGAACTTCCCGGATTTGGGTTCATAAAATTTGCGCGCAACCAGCCGCAGGGATTTTTGCGCAAAATGACGCGTCACTCCGCCGAAAACGCGAAGCCCGGCCTTTTGCGCGACAATCCGCGCCCCGTCAGGGGTAAATGCCTCCACATACACAGGGCGCTCCCATTCGCGTCCGCGTCCCTTGTAATTGGCGTCGTGTGCCTGTTCGCCGCGGTCGGGATGAAGGGCCACGGACTCGGCCCGCCGTTTGCCCGGCACCAGAATGCCGCGCTCGTGATCATGCAGGTTGCGGTCATCAGTGGAAAGCGAAAACACATAGGAGGAGAAACGGTTTTTGATGTCGCCGTCAAGAAAATAACTGTGCGTCACTACAGGGCTTGCCCGCCTGCCGGATACGGCGACGGCTTTCAACACCACGCAGTTGGCGCCTTCTTTCGGCTCAAGAGTGAGCGGGCGTGAGTACCGGGCGCTGCTTTCCGTCGGATCGGAGCCGTCGGTGGTATAGTGGATCCGCGCGTCAGGCAGGCGGGAATGTATGGAAACAGCGGTTGTTTCAGCATAAAAATGGCCTGGCGGCGAAAAATACGGCGCCAGAGCGGTTTCCTTTTCATCCCGGACTGTGTGGCCAATGCCTTCGCGTGAGGAGTGAACCCGGCTGACAGGCCGGGAAGCCGGAACGTCAGGCGGCGAAATGAACGACAACGCCGCGCAGGCCGAACAGACCGCAATGAAAAGAACGACAACAAGCTTTCGCATAAAAAGAGACTGAATCCGGGTTCAAGACTGCGCCGTGCAGCGGCGAAGAGCAAAAATACTCTCTGCCCCGCGCTCCGTCAAGTTCGTGACCTGCTGCCCGCGGCATCCGCCGCTGCCCTGGCCGCCGTCTCCGGCTTGCCCCCGTCCGGCCGGCGGCCGGGGATGACCTGGCAAGGAAACGCGAAACGGCTACTGACGCCGCTTGAAAAGCTTTTCCAGAGCCGCCGCGTCCCAGCGCAGCATGCAAGGACGCCCGTGGGGGCAGTATTCCCTTTCCGCCACGGCAAGCCACTGCGCCAGAAGCCCGGCGGCCTCATCATCCGTGAGGCGCTGGCCGGCCTTGACAGCCCCCTTGCAGGACATGCTCGCAAGCATCTCCGCGAGGTCGTCCTTGCGCCCGGCGAGGGCTTCCCTGAGAAATTGCCCGGCATGCGCGCGCGACAAAAGGGGCGGCGTGGCCAGGACAAGGAGGGAGGCATCCGCGCAGGCAAGTTCAAAACCCAGGGAGCGCAGATGTTTGTCAAGTTCGTAAAAACGCGCTTTTTCCGACGGGTGCAGGCGCAGTTCCAGGGGCAGGGCAAGGGGACGGCTTTTTCCGGAAAAAGCGTCTTTTTGCGCCGCTTCAAAGAGCACGCGCTCGTGAGCGGCGTGCTGATCCACAAGGATGAGCGCGCCGCTGTCGTCCCGCAGCGCCAGATAGGTTTCAGCCACCTGCCCCAGATAGGCGAAGCGGCCAGGGAGCGGCGGTTCATGCGGCGGCCGGGGCGTCCGGCCGTCTTCCTCCCGGGCGATGGGGCGGCGGGGCCGGTCAGAAACTGACGCGGCGCTTTCTTCCGCGCTCCGGGGCTGCGCGGCGGTTTCCCCATAGGCCGACGCCGCTTCCGCGAGGGAGGAATGCGCCGTTTGGCCGGGCTGACAGTAAGCGAATGCCGCCGTATGCCCGGCACTTTCCCTGCGGGGCAGCAGGCGCGGGTTGTCGATCTCTCCCCAGAAACCACGGGGCGCATGCGCGCTTTTGTCCTCCGCCGGCGCGTCCGGTACTGCGGAGCCGGCAATCAGGGCGTTTCGGAGGGCGCCGAGCGCGGCGGAAAAAACGGCCGCGCTGTCCCGAAAGCGAACCTCCGATTTGGCGGGATGCACGTTCACGTCCACACCGGCCGGATCCAGATCCACAAAAAGCACCGCCTGCGGATAATCGCGGCTGGTCAGCCTGCCCTTGTAGGCTTCGCGCACGGCGGCCAAAAGTCCTTTGTCAATCACCGGCCGGCCGTTGACATAAAGCAGTATGCGGTCGCCGCGCGGCTGGCTGACCTGCGGCGCGGCGGCAAAACCGCGCACGCGTATGCCGTGGCGTTCCATATCGACGGGGAGCAGGGCATCCATAATGAGAGCCGGCCAGATCTGGGCAAGGCGATCCCGCAGGCTTTGATCCGGCAGAAAGCGCAACGCCTCCCGTCCGCCGGAATTGAGCGTAAAACCAGCTTTCAGGCGGGCAAGGGCGATTCTGGAAAGCCACTCCTGGGCGCGCCTGAGTTCCGTGGACGGGCTTTTCAGAAATTTCAGCCGCGCGGGAACATTGGCAAAGAGGTCGCGCACTTCCACCACGGTGCCCCGGTGCAGGGCCGACGGGCGCAGGGCCGCGATGCGCCCGTGCTCCACTTCCAGGCAATACCCCGCGCCCTGGCCGTCGGCGGGGCTGACGGCCGAAGCGATGCTGAAACGGGAGACCGAGGCGATGGAGGGCAGCGCTTCTCCCCTGAAGCCGTAAGAGTTGAGGCGCTCAAGATCGTGGAAGTTTTCGATTTTGCTGGTGGCGTGCCGGGTGACGGCCAGTTCCAGATCCTCAGCCGCTATGCCGCAGCCGTCGTCCTGCACGCGGATGAGGCTTTGCCCGCCGTTTTCCAGAGTCACGTCAATGCGCCCGGCTCCCGCGTCCAGGCTGTTTTCCACCAGTTCCTTCAGGGCGCTGGCCGGCCGCTCCACCACTTCGCCGGCGGCGATCTGGTTGCGCAGTTCCGGAGGCAGAAGGACAATTCTTCGTTTTTTTTCGGACATGGAGACAACCACCGTCATTCCTGAAAGAAAAAGCTTGCAAGCGGCTTGCCTTATGACGCAGAATGCTTATGTATGCAACAGGAGAAAGTATGCGCCCGCGCGAAGAAACAATATTGTACGGAAGAACGTCTCCTGTCGGAAGCCCCGCCCCTTGCGGCTATGACCCGGAACTGCTCTATGTGGAATGCGGCAACTGCGGCGCTCCCGTCATGTGGGGAGAAGGCCGCGCCACCCGCATTCTGGCGCAGGCCGGCATTGATCCGCTGGAGATCGACTCATCCTGCCTGCTTGTCACGGACGCCTGCCCCGTATGCAGCAACAGAACGCACTATTCCGTGCAGATTTTCCGCGTCTCAAACGGCAATCCGCCGCAGTCCGGGACAGCCTAGCGGCGCGCGTCCTAAAAAAAAATCCACGTCAAAACAACAAAAAGGGGCACAAGAATCCCCGCGGACCAGGCCATGTAGCCAAAAAAGCTGGGCATGGGCACGCCCTGCTCCTCGGCAATGGAGCGCACCATAAAGTTGGGCGCATTGCCGATATAGCTGTTGGCGCCCATGAAAACCGCGCCGGCGGATATGGCGGCCAGGGTTGTGCCCATGCCGGTCATCAGCGCGGCGGCGTCGCCCCCGGCAGTATTGAAGAACACCAGATAGGTCGGCGCGTTGTCCAGAAAGCTGGAGAGCGCGCCGGTAAGCCAGAAATAGGCCGCGTTGACGGGCTGGCCGTCCGCTGATGTGACAAGGCGGATCAGGGGGGCCAGCGCTCCCCTGGTACCCGCGCGCAGAATTTCAATGGCCGGGATCATGCTGATGAAAATGCCCAGAAAGAGTTTGGCGACCTCCGCAATGGGAGCCCAGGAAAAGCCGTTGAGTTCCCGGCAGCGCTGCTCCGTGAATTTCCAGGAGAGCCAGGCTATGGTCAGCAGCAGGAGATCGCGCATGAGGTTCTGGCCTTCAATTCCCACACCGTACACGGAGATGATCTCACCTGTCTGGATGAGGCCGGAAGCCAGGACCACCGCCACAATGCCCAGCAGAAAGAGCAGATTGACTTTGCCGTCCAGCCCCAGCTTTTCCCGCGCCCTTTCCGGGGTGTGCGGCGGAACGGGTTTGCCCTCCCTGGCGAAAAGCACAGTGTCGAGAATATAAAAGACACCCAGCAGGACAACCGCCATGAACACTGTTTTGAGAAACAGATGGGTTGTCGTCCAGAAAAAGCTCACCCCTTTCAGAAAGCCGAGAAAAAGCGGCGGGTCGCCCAGCGGCGTCAGGGAACCGCCGATGTTCGCCACCAGAAAAATGAAAAAAACCACGGAGTGCACGCGATATTTGCGGTGGGCATTGGCGCGCAGGAGGGGGCGTATGAGCAGCACGGCCGCTCCCGTGGTGCCCATCCAGCTCGCCAGGGCCGTGCCCACGGCAAGGATGCCGGTGTTGACGAGGGGCGAGCCCGTCAGGGAACCGGTCAGGCGTACGCCGCCGGCCACGGCGAAGAGCGAGAATATCAGGATCAGAAAGGGAATGTAGTCCAGAAGGATGGTATGCAGGAAGACATACAGGGTGGTGCCGGATCCGTAGACAAGCAGGCAGGGAACAAGAAAGGCCAGACCCCAGAAGACGGCGATCTTACCGAAGTGATGTTCCCAGAAATGCGGCAGCGTGAGCGGCAGGACGGCGATGGAGAGCAGCATGCAGACGAAAGGAACAACCCATACGGCGGAAAGTTCCGCGCCGGGAATGGAAGGGTGATGCCCCCCTGAGGCCAGAGCGGCGCAGGGCAGGGCAAGGAGGCTCAGCGCGCCTGCGGGGAGGAAAAAAAATTTTGACATGAGCTTGCTCCTGAATAAACTCGTTGCAGAGAAAGACCGTTGCGCGATGCCCTTTGCGAAGGCGCATTTCACCGCCGCGGCTTCAACCGGCAGTCTTCATATAGCCTGCAAACCGTGTGTTTTGCAATGCCCGCGCAAGGGCCTTTTCCATTGACTTTGCGTATGTTGCCCGTGAATCCCGCTGAACCAGCATCCTCCCCCCGGCGCACGCCCGAGCGGCGCGCGCGTCTCGCCGGCGTGCTGCGCCGCCGCCAGCCGGATCTCACTCTTGTGTTGGCCAATATTCATGACCCGCACAATGTTTCGGCCATTTATCGCTCCTGTGACGCCTTTGGCGTCGCCCGGGTGCACCTGTACTACACCGGCACCCCTTTTCCCGCTTTGGGCGAAAAAAGTTCCGCCTCAGCCCGCAAGTGGGTGGAAAGCGTGCGCCATGCCGACAGCGAAAGTCTGCTGCGCGCTCTGCGCGCCGGCAATATGCAGATAGCGGCAACAGGTTTTTCGGAGACATCCGCGCCCCTGCGCCATTGGAATTTCACGCGCCCCACCGCGGTGATGCTCGGCAATGAACACCGCGGCGTGGACAGGGAGCTTCGGACTCTTGCCGATGGGGAACTCCATATCCCCATGTACGGCATGGTACAGAGTTTCAACGTTTCGGTGGCGGCGGCAATAATACTGGCCGAGGCCGTCCGGCAGCGCGAGGAGGCGGGCATGTACGCCGCGCCGCGCATGGATGAGGCAACGCTGGAGGCCGAACTGCAAGCGTGGTTGCGCAAGTAGGGGAGCGGAAATGCGGAACGCCACGCCTACCCTTGCCCGCCGCTATGCTTTCAAATTGCTGGCCAATATGGCTTCCGTCCCGGTCTATCTGGTGATGGAAGCCATTTTGCCGCGCGCTCTCGGGCCGGCCATGTACGGCAACTACAGCTTCGCCACCGGCCTTTTCCAGCAGCTTTCCGGCTTTCTGGATATGGGAACTTCCACCTGTTTTTACAACGCCCTTTCACGCCGTCAGGGGGAAACGGGGCTCATCGGCTTTTATATGCGCATAAGCCTTGCGGTGGCCGCCTTAACGCTGCTCGTTTCCCTGCTGATGCTCATCCCGGACGCGGGCGGCCTGCTCATGCCCGACGTCCCTCTGTGGCTGGCCCCTCCCGCCGCCCTCTGGGCCTTTTTGACCTGGTGGGGCCGCGTGCTCCGCTCCATGAACGACGCCGCCGGGGTCACCGTGGCTTCGGAAATGGCCCGCACGGCCACGTCACTGTTTTCGGCCGGCCTGCTCGCGCTGCTTTTTTTAAATCACTGTCTGAATATCCTGACCCTTTTTCTGCAGCAGTATCTCATGCTCGCCGTTACGGCCTGGGCCTATTGGCGCGTCACCAAACGGCACTGGCGCGCGCAGGAGCGCGCCCTGCATTTTCGTCTCGACGGGATGCAGCGGCGCGCCTATGCGCGGGAATTTTTCAACTACAGCCATCCGCTTTTTGTGCAGGCCCTGCTCTCCTTTCTGCTGCTCGCGGCGGAACGCTGGCTTTTGCAGTGGTTTGACGGCAGCGTCGAGCAGGGCTTTTTTGCCCTGTCCCAGAAAGTCGGCATGGCCTGTTTTCTTTTCGTCTCGGCCATGACTCCCCTTGTCATGCGCGAACTCTCCATCGCCTGGGGCAAGGGCGACAGGGCGGCCATGGGGCGGTTGCTGAATCGTTTCGCGCCGCTTCTCTATGTGCTGGCCGCCTACTTTTCCTGCTTCACGCTGGCCGAGGGGCCTGCCATGACGCTGATTTTCGGCGGGGACCAGTTTGCGGCCGCCATCGTGCCCGTGCAGATCATGGCGCTCTACCCCTTGCATCAGGCTTACGGGCAGCTGGCCGGATCGGTTTTCCACGCCGCCGGCCATACCCGTATCCTGCGCAATATGGCCGCGCTGGAATGCTGCTACGGCTTTGCCGCGGCCTGGTTTTTTCTGGCTCCGCCGGAGCTCATGGGCCTGGATCTCGGCGCCGCCGGTCTGGCGCTGAAAACGGTGCTGGTACAGTGCCTGACGGTCAATCTCTATTTCTTTCTGGCATCGCGTTTTATTCCCCTTTCTTTTTGGCGCAATCTGGCGCATCAGGTCTGGAGCCTCATGTTTCTGCTGCCGCCGGCCTTTGCCTGCCGCGAAATCACCATGTCGCTGGACATGGGAGGCACTGGCTCGCTGCTGCGTTTCTGCGTTTCGGGCGCGCTGTACACCGCGCTTGTTTTCGGGATATGCGCTCTTTTTCCGCCGCTTTTGGGCCTGAGCAGACGGGACGCGCGCGAATTGCTCGCGCGGTTGAAGAAAACCGTACATGGAAGCGAAAGATAAAGGCATCGCCGCCGCCCGCGATGCGCCGGCCCACGATGTCTATCTTTTTGCCAACGTTTGCGCTACGCTCGCCCCCATCCGGCCGGAACGCGCGGCCGGCCACACTTCAACACGGCAACTGACCAGCGGAGGCGGTATGTATGTAATCACCGGCGGCGCCGGCTTTATAGGCAGCGCGCTGCTCTGGCAGCTCAACAAGGCGGGTCTGGACGACATCGTGGTGGTGGACAATCTGACTTGCAGCCCAAAATGGCGCAATCTGGTCAAGCGCAGTTATGTGGACTACATGCACAGGGATCGCTTCCACGAGCTTGTGAGCCGCAACGACCTGCCCTGGAAAGTGACGGCCATCGTCCATCTGGGGGCCTGTTCTTCGACGACGGAGCAGAACGCGGACTTTCTGATGCAAAACAACTTTCACTACAGCCGCGATCTCTGCCGTTATGCCCTTGACGCGGGGGCGCGCTTCATCGTCGCCAGCTCCGCCGCCACTTACGGCGACGGATCTTCCGGCTTCAGCGACGACCCGGCCATGCTTTCCTTTTTGCGCCCCCTGAACATGTACGCCTATTCCAAGCAGCTTTTCGATCTCTGGCTGTTGCGGGAAAATCTGCTGGCCAGCGCGGCAAGCCTGAAATTTTTCAATGTCTACGGCCCCAACGAATATCACAAGGGATCCATGCAGAGCGTGGTCGCAAAGGCCTACGGGCAGATAGTCGGGGAGGGCAGCCTCAGGCTCTTCAAATCCCTTGTTCCGTTCATGGAGGACGGCGAACAGAAGCGCGATTTCGTCTACGTGAAGGACTGCGCGGCGCTGATAACCTGGCTGCTGGAGCAGTGGGACGTAAACGGGATCATGAACGTCGGCACGGGGAAGGCGCGCAGCTTCAACGATCTCGGCAAGGCCGTCTTTGCGGCTATGGGCAGGGAAGCCCGCATTGAGTACATTGACATGCCGGAAACGCTGCGCGGCAAATACCAGAATTTTACGGAAGCCGAAATGGACTGGCTGGAGGAAAGAAACTGCCCGGTGCGTTTTACCGGCCTGGAAGAAGGCGTGCGCGATTACGTGCAGGGCTATCTGTCAAAAACGGACAATTATTTATAAACGTCAGCGGAAAAACTCCAGCATGTATTTGAAAGCCGTGCCCGTTATGACAAGGCCGAGCATCCACTTGATCGCCGCGGCCGGGACAAATTTCTGGCAGCGCGCGCCCAGGTACATGCCGGCTATGCCTCCGAGGCCGAAAAGCAGCCCGAGCGCCCAGTCGGGCGCCACGGAGCGCTCCGGAAAAAACGGGGCGATCAGCGTATAGAAAGTCACGCCGGCCACGGATGTCAGAAAGGTTCCCATGAGTGTGGCGCCGCTGATGGTGTGCACAGGCAGACGGAAGCAGGACACGAAAAACGGCGCGATGATGGCCCCGCCGCCGATGCCGTACGTGCCGCCGACGATGCCCACAACAAAACTCAGCAGAAAAATGCCGGCGGTCGGGGCCCGGTGCGTTTCTCCCTGAAACGTGTAGATGATGTTTCCGAACGAAACTTCCCGCACTTCCACAACAAAGTCCGGTCTGGGAGACGCGTTGACGATACCGCGCGGTTCCTTGGCCGCGCCCGGCTTTGGTCCGGATTTTTTGAGCAGGTCGCGGACAAGGCGCCCGCCGATATACAGGAGGACGGTTCCCGCAAAAAGCTTGAAATAACGCGGATCCGGCAGCCAGACAATGCGCGCGAGCGCGCCGATAAACACGCCGGGCAGCGTGCCGGCGGCCACCGCGGCGGTCAGGGGCCAGACCATCCGTTTTTCCTTGATGTAGCGGTAAACTCCGCTGGGGATGGCGACCACGTTGAAAAACTGGTTTGTAGCGCTCACCGAGGGGTGGGTATAACCAAGCACGGACATTTGGAAGGGGAGCAGGAGAAAAGCGCCGGAAATGCCCCCCATGGAAGCGAAAAAGGAGATGCCGAAGGCGACGAGCGGAGGGATCAGGGGGGAAACTTCAACGCCGGAGACGGGAAACAGCATAAACGCCTCCTGAATGACACGATTATTTGTATTTTCGTGTCATATAACAGCAGGTGCCTGTGCCTGTCAACAAAAAACACGAATTTTATAAAATTCGTGTCATTGCGTTGGCGCCCTTAAAATTTGGCGGGAATGGCCGGTCAAGGACATTGCCAACATGCTGCCGGCCTTTCACGCCGTCAACAGCGGTTCGAATCCGCTTGGGGACGCCAAAGAAAATCAAGGACTTAGAGTAAAATCTGGGTCCTTTTTTCTTTGTGGGGTGGATTTGCCCCACGATATGCCCCACAGATTCCAAAAAATCTTCCTCGTGAGTGATTAAGATATACTAAAAATACACATCATATAAAGTTAATAAAATCAAAGTATTATGTAATTACATAAAGCTCAAAACAGAACATTAAAAAAATATATCTCATTAAAGCATGATGTTATCAATGGTTGACCGTTTCAGTAAAAAGCGTATGTTCACTATCAAAGGCGGAATCCCCCCTTGCAAAAGGAACCATGATGACACTTAACCAGTTGGAGGACAAAATGCTCGAATACGGCGCTGCTGCATATTCGGACTTGTTTGGAAAAATTGTGGAAAATGCCCACCTCACCTCTCCTAGTTGCATTGGGCAATGCACTGGATGCATGTGCAGTTGCAAATGCTCCTGCTCTGGAGGGATTATTTCTGACATCGAATGGGAGGTTTTTTAATTACCTGATTACGCACCAGATTCAGCTAATTTTAAGAGCCTGTACGGCATCGGTGGAGTTCTGAGTGCGACATACGCGAGTCGGGCAAACATATCCGGCAAACTGAATCTGCGATTGAA
>JAISOT010000014.1 GCA_031275465.1 Desulfovibrio sp. | reverse complement strand
ATCAGCGAACGCCTGGGCATGAGCGTCAGCGGCGTCAAACGGCACAGGGAAAAGATGTTGTTGCAAAATGACTGCAAATCCATTCTGAAACTGATTGCCAAATATTACCGCGCCGATGGGCGTAAAGACCGGGAAAGCGCCGCGCAGGAATGAGGAAACTATTCTATGGAACAAACCATTGTGCTTGTTACTCCCGCTGAATTGCGTTCCCTGATCAGGGACGCTGTTCGCGCTGAGATTCCTTTGATCAAGCCGTTCGCTGACACGCGAGAGGTGATGGACGAGAAGCAGGCCGCATCGTATATCGGCCAGAAGCCTGCAACGCTCCGGCAATGGAGAACCCTCGGCAAAGGCCCGGCGTATCACAAAAAAGGGCGGCGCATTTTTTACAAAAAATACGACCTGGACACATGGATGGCTCAGGGGCGCACATTCACTTCGGAGACGCCGGATGCACCATATTGAACAGGTTCTCGACCTCTTCGGCGGCGGCTCTCTGCGTTTCCGGCATGAGGTGGGCATAGCGCCTTGTCATGACCGTGCTTCTGTGGCCGAGCAATTTCGCCAGCATCATTTCGCTGTAGCCCTGCTTGGCAAGATGGCTGGCAAAGGTATGTCGGAGGCTGTGGAACACCAGACGATCCTTGGTTTCCACCGCATGATCATTGAGTCCAAGTTCCTTGATAACTTCCCGAAAGGCGCCGTCCGCATTCGGGCGGACATTTCCCGCCTTATTTGGGAAAACAAGGTTTTTAGGATTGCTCTCCACGGATTGCAGCCATTCCCGAAGGGCTTCCTGGATGCTCTGCGTCATGGCGACATAGCGGCTGCGCCGGTTTTTGGGCCTGCGGATAAAAATAGTTCCATCGGCAAAGTTGATGTCGTTCAATTCCAGCTTTGCAATTTCTCCGAACCGCAGGCCGCATTGCAGGGAAAGAAGCGCCATGAGCCATGTCCTGTGGCTTTTTTCCCTGAGCTTGGCGAAAACCTTTCGCAGATCGTCCTCGCCCAAATAGCGGGTCCGTTCGTTGTCAAATTCCGGCATGGTAAAATCAACAAAAGGCAATGGTCCGCGCCACATCTTCCATTTGACGGATTTATTCATAATACGGCGGATAAGATTGAGCATTCCATGTACTGTCTGCGGCGCATACCCTTCCGCTCGCTTTGCCTTTGTGAAGCTGTCCAGATCGTCCACCGTGATCCGGTTAAGAGGACGATGGTTCAGCTCCAGCGGTTCGATATGCTTGATATAGCAGCGAGTGTCCTGGTACAGTCTGCTTTTTCCTGTCGCCTCCAACCAGTCGGAACGGTATCTGAGCCATGCCTGCTCAAGCGTGGGAACATGCCTGGCCTGTTGAGGCACAATACCTTCAAACACCTCTTTCTTCGCTTTGGAGATAAGGCCCTGCCGCACGGAATTGGCATATTCGGCGGTAATGCCTTTGCTGCGGCTGCCGATGGTTTTACGGACCCGCTTGCCGCTGTGAGGGTCATAGTAGTCGATACTGTAGGTGACGTCCGGCTTGCCCTCATATTTTTTGCTGCGGGAAGGGCGTTGATATACGCCGTCAAACCGTGTAGCCTTTCTTTCGTTTTGTTGCTTTTCGGCCATGTTTACCCCTGCATTTTTGCGACCATTTTGCGACTCACGGTCGTAAAAAGTGACCAATTTGCGACTCGCGAGCGTGATTTCCACGAACATGCCTATGGCTATATCGCCTTGGCAATCAAGGGTAATATACATCTCGTGATGTCAGATATGCAAGGGTATATTTTTACAGTTTCACCTTTTCAATGTTAAATCGCTCTAGTCGACCCTTAAAAGAACGCATTCAGCCCGTCAGGTGCAGGCTTTTGTCTTCACAGCCGTTATGGCGGTCAGGACAAAAACGGTAAAACGTATTAGCGTAGCAAAAGATGTGCCATAATAATATCTTGTTGTATTTCAGCGGAATACGCGGCCACTTTTCACTTCGGCGGAAGCGAAAATGCGACAAAAGAAGCGTTTTGCCTCAAAGGAAGCAAAAGAGACGCAAAAAAAGCCGAGGCAAAAAATGTTACCGCGCTACTTTCGTAATGCCGTAGCGCCGCATTTTGCGGTAAATTGTGCTTTTATGCATGTCGAGAAGGGCGGCGGCCTTGCGCTGGTTTCCGCCTGAGGCGCGGAGCGCGTCGAGAATTCGTTCCCGTTCGCTCTGCGGCGAAATCGGTTTTTGTCCCGCCGTCGAAAGATGGCCGGCCGGTTCCGGCGTCACGCCGCCAAAGCGCTCACGGGGAAAGTCCGCAACGGGACAGGAATTCTCGATTTTTGAAAAGGCCGTTCCCCCATGGTCGAGGATGCGCCGGATGTCTTTTTCCGTGACGGCTCCGCCCCCGTGCAGGAGGCAAAGCCGATGGACGCAGTGCTGCAATTCCCGCACATTTCCGCGCCAGGGGAGATTTTCAAGAAACAACAGGGCTTCGGGGGAAAAGGCGATGGCGTCCCCGATCCTGTGCTGCGCGGCGAAGCGTCTTGCGAGAGGCCCGATGTCGTCTTTCCATTCGCGCAGGGGGGGAATGAAAATGGGCAGCCCGTTCAAACGGAAAAACAGGTCTTCACGAAAGGCCCTTTCAAGAACTTTTGACCACAGATCGACGTTTGAGGCGGCGATGATCCTGAAATCCGTCGGGATATAGCGGTCGCCGCCCAGGCGGAAGACAAACGGCTCTTGCAGGACGCGCAGCAGACGGGTCTGGCCGTAGTGATCCATGGCGGAAATTTCGTCAAGAAAAATCGTGCCCCCGTGCGCCATCTCGAAAAGTCCTGGCTTCCCCTTGCGGATGGCCCCGGTGAAGGCGCCCTCTTCATAGCCGAATATCTCGGATTCAAGGAGCGACGGGGGCAGCGCGGCACAGTTGACGGCCACGAAAGGCCCTTGCCGTCGGGGGCTTGCATTGTGGATGGCTTGGGCGAAGACATCCTTGCCCGTGCCCGTCTCCCCCGAAATAAGGATGGGCGCCGCGCTTCCGGCATAGATCACGCTTTGCCGGACAACCTCCTCCATCCGTTTTGATGAAACGACGAGAGAGGAAAAAGTGTGGCGGGCCATGAACCCTTTTGAGGCGAATTTACTCCTCAGGCGTGTCTCCGCCCGCTTGATGCGATCCGTCTTCTGCAGCGTGATCGCCGCGCCGAATGCATATTCCTGCCCGGAGGCAAAGACGATGTTGACCAGAAGCCACTGCCCGCCGTGCAGGATGATTTCGTCGGAACAGTTGCGCCGTGAGATGAGGCACTGGCGCAGTTCCGACGCGGGCCAGATATCCAGCAATTTCGCTCCTTCCCTCATTTCCGGCAGGGCCAGCAGGGTTTTTGCCGTCCTGTTGAACATGGTGATCCGGTCTTCGTGGTCGAGGGTGATGATCCCCTCGCTGAGAGAGTTCACAGCCGCTCTGAACGCGCAGGTTCTTCGCTGTTCCTGATCACAGGCCGTCGCTATGCGCCATCCTTCAAGCAGGGCCTGTTTCAGGGAGGTTTCTCCGCTCACGTACGGCAGAAAAAGCGGTTTGTCCTCTGTAAGACACCGCCGCGTGGTTTCTCCCCCGACCAGTACGTCCGGCTTCGCGGCGACGGCCTTGTCGACCGCTTCGCGGATGGACTGTCTGGTCAGGGAGGCAAGGTAGACGCGCATGTCGATGTCAAGGACACAGGCGAAGGCCGTGATGTCAAAATTAAAGCAGGGATAGGAAATAAAGGCGATGCGGGGTTTGGCGAGCCCGGTCATCTCCCTGGCTCTCGCAATCAGTGTGCTCAGGTCGTAAATGGTGCTGGGGATGTTGATGAGGGGCGCGGTTATGCCGGAATGGAGCAGCAGGTCAACGGTGTTGCCGCGGGAGATGATGACGTGGACGCCTTGATTCTCCATGCGTCGGGCTATGGGCAGGGCCATATCAAGCGTCGCGTTGCACACCTCCACGCGTTCGCTCAGGCCCAGATCCGCCGCCGCAGCGAGCATGCCGTCATAGACCTTGAGATCCGGGGCAATCACACCGATGCGTTCCATGGCTCCACATTTCTCTCCTTCCGCATTTCCTCAAAACAGGCGGCGTTCGCTTTTTATGTCCCGCCCCGCCGCGTTCAGCCGCCGGCGCGGGAAGCCTGTGTGCCGGATACGGTTGTGCCCAGCGCTATGCCTCCCAGAATAAGGCAGGCGGAGATGAGCAGTTGCGCGTCCACGGCTTCCCCCAGCATGACGGCCGAACTCAGTATGCCGACGACGGGGGTGGCGAGCACGCCCAGAGACGTCGTGACCGCGGGAAGGCTGGCGGTTATTATGTTCATCGCCCAGTAGGCGAGCGCGGTGCCCGGAATGCCGCAGTAGACGAGAAGCGCGGCGATTCGCGGAGAGATGCCGAAGGAGGGCGGGCCCTCAAGGATCAGGGCCAGGCCGGAGAGCAGAACCGCGGCCAGAAGCAACTGCCAGAACAGCAGCTGGAAGGGCGTGGAAAGCCAGACATGCGCCCGGATGCAGAGAATGGCGACGGCCCAGGCAAAGGCGTTCAGAAGCAGCAGCCCGTATCCGAGCAGAATCGTGCCGCTTCCGGCGGCAATGGAAAACGGATCGCACAGGACAAGCACGCCGGCCACACCGGCCGCGACGCCCAGCAAACGGCGCGGGGACAAGGCCTCATGCAGGAAAAGCCAGGCGCCCGGCGCGACCCACAGGGGCGTGGTGTAGCCGAGAACGGCCGAGCGCCCGGCCGGCACGAATTGCAGACCGGCGGCCATGAAGGCGGAACCGACGGTCATGTTGAGGAGGCCGATCACCAGAATGATGGAAATATCCCGCCTTTTCGGGATGACAAAACCGCCGGCGGCGCACTGGACGACAAGGACGGAAGCGGCGGCGATGATGCAGCGCAGGGCCGCCGACCAGAGCGGGGGGATCGCCTGGACCAGCAGTTTGACCACCGGCCAGTTGAACCCCCAGAACACCACGACCAGCGTAAAAAGCAGGATTGCCCTGCCTCGGGATATCTGCATACGCGGGGGCATACAGGGAAGCCCCGCTTTTGTCAACGCGCCGGCGGGCGTGAGAGCCGCAAAAAATGGCGGCGCGAAAGTACAAAAAAATTGACAGGCCTTTG
>JAISOT010000013.1 GCA_031275465.1 Desulfovibrio sp. | reverse complement strand
GCAACGATTTTCGGCATATTTTTTACACCACTGTTCTTCATGCTGGTGAATAAACTGTTCTCGCGAAAACAAGGACAATGAAATTGAAGCAATTTTCATCTGGAATTGGAATAAGGTATATGGCTCTGGCCCTTGCCGCGTATGAGGCGATCAGGGTTTTCCGCCCTTACCACCGGGCGAGGAATGCCCGACAGGCGTAGGGCTGCGGGATGCGGAGCGCGTCCGGAAGCGGCAGGGCCAGATATTCGGCCAGCAGGACTCTGTTGATGCCGGCGTGCCCCACGACAAGCAAAAGCCCGTCGGGAAAATGCGCGCGCATGCGGGCTTTCGCCGCCAGCGCCCGCCGGCGGAGCATGGCGAAACTTTCTCCGCCCGGCGGGCGGAACGAGACTAGTTCGCGTCCGCGTTCGGCGTATTGGCCGGGGAAGTCGCGTTCCACCTCGGCGGGGGTCCGCCCCTCCCACTGTCCCAGGCTGATTTCGCGCAATTCCGGCGCGTGGCGCAGGGGCACGCCCGGGGCCGAGGTGGAGAGAATGGCCGCGCTCTCCCGGCCGCGCGACAGGTCGGAGCAGTAGATCGCCGCCAGCGCGCCGCCGCGCAGCACGTCGGCCAGTTCGACAGCCAGCGCGCGGAATTGCGCTCTGCCGGTTTCGTCCAGGGGAACGTCCGAAGCGCCGATGAAGCGCCGCTGCGGATTGGGCGGCAGCGCGCCGTGCCGGACGAGCCAGATCCCTTTCACGCCGGCCGCTCCCCGGCGCGGCGAAGGGCCAGCCTTTGCAGGCGCGCGTAGTCACGCGGGCTGTCCATGTCTTCCAGAACGCAGGAATCCGCCGTGTCCACCAGACGCCGCGGCAAGGCGGCGAGCGCCGCGCGCAGGCCGCCTTCGGCCTTGCAGGCAAGCACGGTTTTTTTGAAAACAGCCGGCAGAAGCGGCGGATGCCCTTCTTCGCCGTTGTGACGGGGGATCAGCGCGACAGGGGGATTGCCGGGCGAGCGGGATGCCTCAAGGGCGGCGTCCGCCAGGAGGCGCAGGGTTTGCGGGCGGACCAGGGGGATATCCACGGGATGGATGAAAAACGCGTCGCAATCGGGCGGAGCGGCGCGCAGGCCCGCGCAGACGGAAGAAAACATGCCCTGTTCCGGATGCGCGTTGCGCGCTGCGGCGAGGGAGAGAGCGCGCGCGGCCTCTTCCACGGTGTCGGCGTGAAAGCCGCTGACAACCAGCATGTCGGGCAGGCCGGCGGCGCGGTACAGACGGGCCAGGGCTTCCAGGGCGGAACACGCGCCGCCGCCCGCGAGCAGCGGCAGGGGAAGAAGGGCCTTGATCCCGCCCATGCGGGAAGAACGTCCGGCCGCCAGAAGTATGGCGCAAAATTTCATTGATATCCGCCTTTGAGCAAGCGCGTCAGACGCGCCGGCGCGCCGGGTTTCCGCTCCAGGCGTCCGGCAATGGGGCCGAGGCGCGGCATGGGGCTGCCGCAGCGGCACGGCCCGGGCAGGAGGCTGGCCACGTCGCCGGTGCGGTAGCGCACCAGCGGCATGGCTTCATGCCGCAGGGTGGTGATGACGATCTCGCCTTCGCTTCCCGGCGGCATGGGGACTCCGCTCTGCACATCGACAATTTCCACCGCGATGTCCAGTTCCCGCAGATGGTAGCCGTCATGGGCGGCGCATTCAACCGCCAGGCCGAAGCCGCTTTCCGTAAGGCCGTAATGGTCCCGCAGGTCGCAGTTCCAGGCGCTGCGCAGGGCATGCCCCAATTCCGGGTCAAGGTTGTCCGCGCTGGAAAGAACGCCGCGCAACGCTTTCGGCGCTTCGGGAAAAAACGTGAACAGGGAGCGCAACTGCCCGGGCGCGGCCACAAGGCAGTGAAAGGCCCGCTGTTCCACCCAGCCGGCCAGGGCGTGCATGCCCGCGCCGTCATGCGCCGTCATGTCCCGCGGCGGACTTTCCACGGCAATATTCAGGGAAGCCAATGCCTGCCGCAACTGATCCGCCACGCCGTCAGGGCGCTCGCCGCCGGGCAGCAGCACGCCGAGACGCCCGCCCGGGCCTGTGAGCTCGCTCAGGCCGACGCGGAAAAAATTCCGCGTGGCGGCGAGATCGTTTTCCGAAAAGGCCAGGCGTTTGGGAGGGCCGGTGGTGCCCGATGTGTTCAGGCTGACCACGCGTCGCACGCGGCTGTGGGAAACGCAGAGAAATTTTCGCCAGTCGCGCAGATGTCCGGCTTCAGTGAAGGGCAGCCGCCTCAAATCCTCAGGGCGGGCAAGGCCGGTGTCGCGGCCGGAAAAATGTTCGGCGTAAAAGGCGCTGCGCTCCGTCACGTAGCGCAGAAGCCGCCGCAGGGCGGCAAGCTGCGCGCCACGCACGCGGGCGGGCAGATCTCCGCCGTCTCCGGGCAGGCGCCCGGCAAGCCAGGCGTCCAGCGGTGAGACGTTTGTTCCGCAACCCCTTTCAGGCATACAGGCGCACTCCGCCAGACGAGGTGAGGTTGTGCAGGCAAAAGGGGATGAGACGTCCGTCCGGGCGCGCCACGTGGATGCAGCAGCCGCGCACGCGCTCCAGATCCAGCGAGAGCGCGTCCTGAAAAGCCATGGCGGAAATGGTGAAACGGCGCTCAAGACCGGCTTGGGCGACAAAAGCGGCAAAGTCGTCCTGGGGGGGACGCATGTCCGGCACGACGCCCCGCCAGTGGTGCGCAACAAAGCGCCGCGTCTTTTGCGCGCCTTCCGCCGCCGGGGGCGGACAGCGGCAGGCGTCGTTCTTCCCCGCGTCAGGCAGGCGGGCAAGGCCGACGATGCCGCTTTCGGCGTCGTGGATCCTGGCGTACGGGGCGCTGAAGGAACAGAGCGCATGCTCGCAGCCGGGGGGATGAAAATGTTCCGCCCGGACAAGCTCCGGGGCCTGTTCCTCAAGTTTCGCCATGAGTTCCGGCAGGGTCAGGCGCGGCGCGGCCTCGGGGGACCAGGGGAAGCGCCCGAAGGAAGCCGCGGGTTGCAGATGCACGCCGCGCACCGCCGGCCCCTGCGTCAGCGCAAAACGCAGCAGATCGCCCAGTTCCCCGTCATTCACGCCGCGCGTAAGCGTGGCGACAAGCACGATGCCCAGCCCGGCCGCCGCGCATGCCCGGATTGCCCTGCGCTTTTCTTCCGCAATGTCATGGCGGCCGCGCAGCGTGTCAAACACGGCCGCGCTCAGGCCGTCGTATTGCAGATAGATCGAGTCGGCCCCGGCCTCGCGCAGGCGTTCCGCATACCCGGCCTCCCGGCCGAGACGCAATCCGTTGGTGTTTATCTGCACAAGGGCAAAGCCCCATTCCCGCGCAAGCGCCGTTATGGCCGGCAGATCATCACGCATTGTGGGTTCCCCGCCGGAGATCTGCACGTTGCACGGCCCGGCGGCGGCTCTCAGACAGTCCAGCATGGCGGCGACGTCGGCAAGAGACGGGTCGGCCCCGGGATCAGGCCCTCCGGCCCCGGCATAACAGACAGGGCAGGCAAGATTGCAGCGGCGGGTTACTTCCACCAGGCCGGTGCAGGTGTGCTGGGCGTGGGCCGGACAGAGGCCGCAGTCAAAGGGGCAGCCGCGTTCCGTGGCCATACGGGGCGCCGCCGGATATGAAGGGCATTTGTCCCTGCTCCATTCCTCAAAGGCGGGCGGCGCCGGTTTTTGCGCGGCAGGCATTGTCCAGGCCGGAACGGAGAACGGGCCGTGCTCCGGGCAGATTTTGCTCAGGATGACGCTGCGCGGCTCTTCAGGCCGCGTCTCGTACACGGCGTCAACGCGGCGCAGGCAGACAGGGCAGAGGCTCTGCGTGCGGCGTATCATCAGCGCGCGGCGTCCGCGTCCAGCCCGTAGCTCTGGACGAGTTCCCGGATTTTGTCCCAGCACTCCGCCAGAAGCCCGCCGCAGGCCACGGGGTCGGGCCGGCCTCTAGCCTCTTTCGCCGTCGCGCCCAGGCCGGCGGCCACGGCTTCACAGTTGGTTCCGCCGTATTCCGCGACGCGGTCATAGAACCAGCCGGCATATTCGTTGAGCAGGGGAGTGAGCATGGGATGGGGCGTTTCGTGCTGCGCACCCTTGCCCGTGAGGACGGCCAGCGCGCACGCGCCGCCGGTGAGCAGGCCGCAGGGGCCGTCCGACTGGCCGATGCCGTGGCAGAGGCCCTGCATGGCCCGAATGAGGGGCGGATTTTCCGCGCCGCTCTGCTCAAGCGTGAGCAGCGCCAACAACTGGCTGCAGCAATATCCCTGCCGCACGAGCGGCGCTATTTCCATCATGAGAGGGTGCATGGCGTCTCCTTTTGCGCTATCCACAGCCCGTAGCCGTATCGCGTCCGGCAGGTGCCGCCGGGGCGGGCTAGGCCGAACACGTCCGGCAGGTCGGGCTGCCCGTACCAGACGAGCCGAGCCGCCATCCTGGCCAGCGCCGCGCTGTGGTCTTCAAAAGTGCGAAGAAGAAATCCGGCTCGCGCGAGCAGGGCATTCCATTCCGCCGCAAGCCTGGCTCCGTCCAGACAGGAAGCGGCGCGCGGGGCCGGTTCGGGGCGGCAGGCCCTGAAGCCGGCGATGCCGCCGCATATGTAAAATTCCGTCAGCAGCAGCGCGCCGCCGGGGCGCAGCACACGACGCCATTCCTCAAGGGCCGTCTGTGGAGAAGGCAGCAGGGAAAGCACGCATTCGCACACCAGGGCGTCCATTGCCCCATCGGCAAAGGGCGGGCGCATGACGTCAGCGAGCAGGACAGCGCCTGTCCGGAAGGCCGGAGAGTGTCTGTCCAGGCCGAAAGCCCGATAGCCCTCTTCCGCGAGCATCCTGAGGGTCGCGCCCGCGCCGCAGCCCAGGTCCAGCACGCGCGCCTGCCGCGCAAGGCCGCAGTGCCGTCTGCACAAATCAAGGCCGCGCCGCGTCAGGTCAAGGCCGCCCGGCCGCAGGGTTTCTCCGGCCGCCAGTTGAAAGTCCCTCCGCTGCCAGAGATTCATTCCGGTATCCGGGAGGCGGTCCTGATGGTCATTTGTCTTCCAGCAGCGCTTCCACTTCAAGCATTTTGCCTTCCGCCAGGGATTTCGGCGTCATGGTGATCCCGCACCTGGGACAGGACGGCAGGGACACGTCAAAGGCGCTGTTCAGGTAAAAAACCTGCATTTTTACCTGTTCCAGCGGCTCGCGGCAGAGGGCGCATATCCATCGGCCGCCGTCCGGCGGATAGTCGGGGGCCATGCTCATGCGCTCTCTTCCTTCCGCACCGCGGCACCGCCGGAGCCGGGCACTTTCATGCGGTGGCACCAGGCGTCGTGAAGAACAAGCCCTTCGCCCTCGCGGCTGTATTCCACCCAAAAAGTGACATGGCGCGGCCGAAACGAGCCAAGCCGGTGTCCGTTTTCCAGGTTTTCAAAATATTGCCCGCTGCGTTCCGTCCAGGCCACGGCCTGCGTGACATCGTCAAGCAGAATATGTCTGTCTTCCAGGCGGGCCAGCGTTTCGGGCGGCACGCGCATGCCCGGCGGTTGAAGGGCCGGCGTTTCTTCACCGGCGCGGTCGCGCAGCAGGCGGCGAAGGGCGGCCCTGCCCGCGCGGCGGGCTGAAAGTCCGGGGCCTTTTTCCCTGGCGGCGTCTTTTCCGGACATGGCGGGACGCGGAAAAAGCAGGTCCAGCAGATGCAGGCAATCCTTGCCCTGGGCCGCCAGCCTGTCCCGGCACATGATGCAGGAGGCCAGCGCCGTATGGGGCAGAGCCGCCGCGCGGTCCGCGCTCATCTCCGCGGCAAGGTCCGGCCGGGCGCAGGAGACAAGTCCGCCATAGCCGCAGCAGGAGGTCTTTTCGCCGGACAGGCGCGGTTCTTCAAGACGCGCGCCGCACTTGCGGGCCAGATCGCGCACGGCGTTTCGCCAGGCGGCATCGTGACGGGCCGTACAGGGATCGTGAACGGACAGCGGTTCTGAAAAATCCGTGCCGCACCGGCGCGGCAGCGGCAGGGCATTGAGAATTTCCCAGGCGGAACGTACGCGGGCTTCCGATAGAGCCAGACGCAGCGCCTTCATGCAGGAGGAGCAGGCGGCCACAATGCCGGGCCTGCCGAATTTCTCCCATTGTTTGAGCAAAACGGAAGAATGTTCGGCAAACATGGCCTGCCGTCCGGCCCAATGGGCGGGAATGCCGCAGCAGGACAAGTACAGGGCGACTCCGCCGGGAAGATGTTCGCGCAGGTGCGCATGCAGCGCAATCACCTGTTCCCCGCGCGAGGCTGCGAGTTGACAGCCGGGGAAAAACAGCCATGCAGGCGCCGCGCCTTCAGACAGGGAAACGTCATTGAGGGCCAGCGCGCACTCCGGACCGGAAGCGCTTTCCATGTCTTCCAGGGCAAATTCGTGAGCCGCGGCGGGCATGTAGCTGCGGGCCACCATGTCCTCGCGGGCCGCGCGGCAGAGGTCGGCCATGGAAAAATGTTCCGGGCAGAGCTGTTCACACCGGCCGCAGAGGGAACAGCCGTTGATGAGGGCATTGGCCGTGTGAAAGCCCTGCACGATGGAAGCGTTGTTGTATATCTGGCGGGCGTAGGTGCGCGGATAGCCCTTGTATTTTTGCAGATAGACGCATTCCCTGACGCATATCAGACACTGGCATTGCAGGCAGCGGGCGGCCTCAGCCCGCGCTTCCTCCGGCGTATAGGAGCCGCCGGCCGGCTCGACGCGCGGAACAGGGACAATGCCTTCCAGAGAGACGTGCAGGGATCCTTGCTGCTTTTCGCGGGCGGCCATCAGCGAAACTTTGCCCGCCAGACGCTCCAGCGTCTGCGCGGCCCGCCGCCCTTCTCCCGCCTGACGGGCCGCTTCGGGAAAGGCATGTCCCGTCGGGGTCCGGCCCAATCCTCCGGCGCAGCAGACGTTGCCGCGCCAGTGCCGTGTGACGCCGTCGATAGCGTCTTCCTGCGGGGCGAGACTCCGCGCGGCATCGGCATCCAGCAGCACGCCGGCGAATTCCGCTTCGCAGCGGGCCAGCAGCGCCGCGTCCGGGCAGGACTCTTCAAAGGTCACGCGCAGGCGGGAAAGATCCTCCAGGTCGGCGGCCAGGCCGTCGTCCGCTTTGAGCGACGGAAAGCGCGTCACAAGCGGCGCCGTGATCTCGTCTCTGTAAAATATCGTTACAGGATACCCTTTGCGCGCCAGTTCCGCGGCGGCGACAAGGCCGGCAAGCCCTGAGCCCAGAACAGCCAGGGAAAATTTTTTGGGCGGCAGGGGCAACATGCGGGAGGGTTCGGCAACGGCGGCGCAGTGTTGCTCCAGCTTGCTGATCGCCAGGGAGCCGCCCAGCCCCTGGCGCAGGCAGGCGTTTTCGCACGGGTGATCGCAGATGCGCGTCAGGATGCCCGGCAGCGGCAGGGCGCGATCCAGAATTTTGCGCGCCTGCGCGTGCCGGCTTTCGGCCATGGCGGCCAAAAAGGCGCGCACGTCAAGCTGAAAAGGGCATAAACCCTGGCAGCGCGGCGGACTTTCCTGAGTGCAGCGGGATTCTATTTCGTGCAGGTGCGCCTGATCAAATTTCATGGCGGTTTCCTGGCGCGCGTTGTCGGAAATTTGCGAAAAACGCCGACAGTGAACAGGTTTTCAGCATTTCTGCACACGGTGAAAGCACCGTGCGCAGAAAGCATAAAAACCGGATTCACATAATGCAACTATTTTGACATGGCTTTCAGCACTTTGTCCGGATAGGCGGGCAGATACCTGATCCGTGCGCCGCAGGCGCTGTAGATGCCGTTGATGATGGCCGCGTGGGGCGCGGTGAGCGGCATTTCACCGATGCCCGAAGCGCCGAAGGGGCCGTCCTTGCGCGGAGTCTCCACATAGATGATTTCCATGCCGTCGGGGATCATCTTGATGTCGGGAATGCCGGCACCGGCAATAGTGCTGTGCTTTTTCAGATCCTCGTAATCCTCGGAAAGGGCCAGGCCGACGCCCTGCGCCATGCCGCCGTAGATCTGGCCGTCCGTGACCAGTCTGCTGTTGACCTTGCCGATATCTGTCACGCAGGTGAGTTTTTCAACCTGCGTTTTGCCGGTGGCTGTTTCCACGGCGACTTCGGCAAGGAAGATGCCGTACATGTAGCAGCAGAAAGGGCTTCCCTGGCCTTTTTCGTCGCAGTTGGTCGCCGGGGCCGTCCATTTGCCTTCCTGGCGGGAATTGCGGCCCGCGGCCTTCATTCCGGCGCAGTCGTAAAAACCGCCGCCGGGCTTGCGCATGGCCTCGATCAGGGCTTCGCAGGCCACGCGGATGGCGTTGCCCGTCATTACCTGCGAACGGGAGCCGCCGGCCGGGCCGGAATTGGGAACAAGGCTTGTATCGTTCATGACAAGGCGGATCTTGTCCGGCGTGACGCCGAGCGGGCGCAACGCCTCATGGGCGGAACCAAGCGCGCCGGCGTCCGCCCCCTGGCCGTGATCTTCCCAGCAGGAGCCGATGGTGATGGTGCCGTCCTCATTGAGTTGAGCCCAGGCCTCCGAGGAGTCCGGTCCATCCAGGCCGGCGCCGTATACGCCGAGAGCGACGCCCACGCCGCGCTTGACCGCAGCCGTGGAACTGGCCCTGGCTTTTTCTTTGGCCGCCTTGTAAATCGGACGCAGCTTGTCGAACATCTCCGGCAGACTGTAGACTTCCGGTTCCTGGCCTGTGGGCGTGGTGTCGCCCTTGCGGTAGCAGTTCAAGGCCCGCAGTTCCAGCGGATCCATGTTCAATTTTTCGGCCAGTTCGTCCATAAGCGCTTCCGAGGCGAATTCGCTCTCCGGCGCGCCGTAGCCGCGGAAGGCCGCGCCCCAGCAATGGTTGGTGCATACCGTGCGGCCTTTGCCGCGAATGTTGGCTATGCCGTAGCCCGAGCCGATATACTGCGCGCCGCGCAGGGTCAGCAGGTCGCCGAATTCGGAATAGGGGCCGTGGTCAACCGACCAGTCCGTTTCCATGGCGAGGATTTTGCCGCTTTTGCTGGCGGCGTAGCGCACTGTCGTCCAGAAGGGCGAACGCTTGCCGGTGTAGTTCTGCTGTTGCTCGTAATTGTAGCGCAGGTGGCAGGGGCGGCCCGTGGCCAGCACGGCCACGCCCAGCAAGGCTTCCATGGTGGGGCTGAACTTGTAGCCGAACGTGCCGCCCGCGGTGTTCTGCACCATGATCATGTCCTTGCCGAAATCCAGCCCCAGACCGGGCGCGATCATCAGGCCGTGCAAATGCAGCCCGATGGATTTGGAGTGGATGACGAGCTTGCCGTCGCCGTTCAGATAGGCATAGCCCACGTCCGGCTCAATGGGCAGATGCGGCTGGCGCTGGGTGTAGAATTCGTTCTCCGCCACCACGTTGTCCGGATTTTTGAAGAACGTCTGGGTATCCTGTCCTTTCTCAAGATCCTGCTCGTAGTAGACGTTGGGCGTGCCGGGGTGGATTTCAATGGCGTCGGGGGCCATGGCTTCCGGCGCGCTCATGTATTCGGGCAGAAGCTCCAGATCGAACTTGACCTTTTCCGCCGCGGCGCGCGCATGGCGCTCCGAATCGGCGCAGACGATGGCGAGCGCGTCGCCGTACTGGAATACCTTGGTGTCGTTGAGAATGGGGCGGTCCCATCCGTCACCCTTGTTGGTCGGGAAAGTGATGAGGCCGGTGATGCGGTTTTTGCCCTTCACGTCCTTGTGGGTCAGCACCTTGTGGACGCCGGGCATTTTTTCGGCTTCAGAGGTGTCTATGCCCTTGATGAGCGCGTGGGAAACCGTGGCCTGGGCTATCGCCAGATGCAGGGTATCCGGCGGCAGGCGGTGGGCCGCGTCGGCGCCGAATTCAGCAAGGCCCGTGACCTTGGCGAGCGCGCTCGGACGCGGAATCCGGGAGCCCCAGGCGCGTCCGTCGGCCGGAAGTTGGAATTCGATATCCTGCGGCTTCTTTTCGCCGCGCATCACGGCGGCCGCGTCCATCACGGCGTCCACCAGAGGCTGGTAGCCGGTGCAGCGGCAGAGGTTGTGGTGTTTCTGGAACCAGTCGCGCACTTCCTCGCGGCCGGGCTTCGGGTTTTCGTCGAGCAGGCCCTTGGCCGACACTATAAAGCCGGGCGTACAGAAGCCGCACTGCGCCGCGCCGTGGAATATCCAGGCTTTCTGGATGGGGTGCAGGCGGCCGGGCGCGCCTATGCCCTCCACAGTGGTGACAGCCGCATTTTCCGGCACGCGGCGCATTTTGACGATACACGAACGTGTCACCTTGCCGTCCAGAATAACGGAGCACGAGCCGCACTGGCCCTGGCCGCAGCCCACCTTGACGCTCGTGAGCTGCAACTGGCCGCGCAGCACATCCGCGAGAGAATCTTCGGGATTGACTACCAGGTGCCGGGGAATGCCGTTGACTACAAACGTTTTTGTTTCCATATCAGCTCCTTGGGTTAGCGTTGATGCCTTGTGGTGCTTCTATTCACATCTGCTATAGCATAGACAAATTTTTAATGTATATATGTTTTTTTATGCATATATGTTTTCGCGCAATTGCCGATCCCGTCATTGGCTGTCCGGCCGGGCGGGTATCCATATTGCCTCGCCGCATGAACAAATCAAAGACATTTACGCGAGTTATGCCGATGATCCCGATTTTACGGGACTCTGCATCCTGAGTGGCGATGTGCCTGTCGGCATTGTCACCCGGGAAAACCTGTTGCGGGCGCTTGGCGGGCAGTTCGGCTTCAGCGTGCGCGACCGCGAGCCCATCGCGGAGATCATGGACAGGGAATTTCTGGCCGTGGACGAAAAAGAGCCTGTCAATATTGTTGCCGGGCTGGCCATGGCACGGCCCCGTGACAAACTGTATGATTTTATCGTTGTCACAGGTGAACAGCGTTACCTCGGCACGGTGACGATTAAAAATCTGCTGATGAAAACCGCAGAGGCAGAAATTTTCACCGCTGACCGCCAGAATCCCCCGACGGGGCTTCCGGGAAATGTTTTCATACGCATGCTTTGATTGTCGACAACAGGCGCTGCTCCTGCGCGAGCATTCAGGACCTCGGCGAAAGGCTGGCCGGGCTCAAAAAATCGGCAAAGGCGAACAAGCTTACCCGGTATCAGGGGGAACGGCGTCGTCATTCAGCCCGGATGTGTTTTTCTCAAATCTGCATATTGTCAAATTTTCATCGCGCAACAATCCATTGGACACGGAAAGTAGTTATTGTTATTATAACCGGTACAAGGCAAAACATGAAACAAGGAGATGACGCTATGAAAAAATCGCGGTTTTTGTGCGCGTTGGTTGCCGTTCTGTCCCTTTCGGCCTGTTCTCTGGCCTTTGCCGCGCAACCTTCCGTAAAACGCGGCGACTACTTCATCACCGTGCTCACCGGCCCTTCCAGCGGCATCTATTTCCCCATCGGCGGGGCTTTTTCCACCTTTATCGGCAGTATCGGATACAAAACATCCGCAACGGCCACAGGAGCGACGGCTGAAAACATAAATGCCCTGCTGACCGGCCAGGGTGAAATGGCCATTGCCATGTCCGACTCGGTCATACAGGCGGTTGAATCCTTCGGCGCCTACGCGGGCAAGCCTCCGGCCAAACAGCTGCGCGCCATGATGGGCTTGTGGCCCAACTTCTGTCAGATTGTCACCACCGCTGATTCGGGCATCAAAACGTTTGCCGACCTCAAAGGCAAGCGCGTGGGCGTGGGCGCTCCCAACTCCGGCGTGGAAATCAACGCGCGCATGATGTTTGAAGCGCACGGCATGAGCTACAAGGATTGCCGGGTGGACTATCTCAGCTATGGCGAGGCCATCGACCAGATGAAAAACGGCCTCTGCGACGCGGCCTTCGTCACTTCCGGCCTCGGCAACGCCACTATCCGGGAACTCGGAACAACCAAGAAAATCGCCTTTGTGCCGGTGGAAGGGGCGCCTCTGAAAAAGCTGATAGCCAAGTACCCTTTCTACATAGAAGCCACCATTCCGGCCACCGTGTACGGGGCGGAAAAGGACACCACCACCGCGGCGGTCATGAACATCATGCTTGTGGACATAAAGCTGCCTGACGACGTGGTCTATGATCTCCTCGCAAACATCTACTCCCCCAAGGGGCTTGAAGCAATTCAGGCTTCGCATTCCACGGCCAAGGCCAACATAAAACCCGAGACGGCCCTGCGCGGCATACTCGGGACCTCTGTTCCCCTGCACAACGGAGCGGCAAAGTATTATAAAGACAAAGGCATGCTCAAGTAGCCCCGTCGGGGCGGCGCTTTTCATGACGCCATGCGGCCTGCCGGGAAAGAAGCGCAGCCTTCTCTTCCCGGCGGGCGTCTTGCTTGTTTTTCTGTTTTCGGCCTTTCTCCAGCCCGCGTTGCCCCAGGCCGCGGAAGAAGCCATGCTGCGCGTTTATGACCGCCAAAGCGGAGCCCTTTACGCCGAGGCCCCGGCCCGCGTGAACAGCCGCCTCTTCTTCGGGTGGATTCATTCTCTGGAAAAAATTCCCTGGAACGAGTATTATCATGTGGACGAAAAATATAATCTGGTCCTGGATTCAATTACCTTTCCGGCCTTTGGCGCCGGCATTCCGGAGGACAAGGGCCGCGTCTGCTATGTGCGCGACGGGTTGATTCACATGGAGGAAATAGGACAGATATTCACTGAACTGGTCTGGCTCAATTCACGCACCGCCACGCAGGACATTCTGCTGGACGGCAGACCGGTCACGCGCGGTTCTGACTTGCCGCACCACGCCCGCATACGCCTGGTTATTGAGAAAGGAGAAACAAATGGAACGCCTTAGGAAGGACGGGGTCGCGGCGGACGCAAAGGCTCAGGGCGTGGAGCCGGATGTGTCGGATGAAGCCATAGCCGTGGCCATGAAGGGAGTGCTCACCGAGGAACAGCAGAAGCTTATAGAAGACCTGGACAAGGAGGCGCATACCCGCAAGCTGAGCTCCCCGCTTGTTGACAGGATATTTTATCTGCTCTGCATCTCCGTCAGCCTGTATCATTTCATAACCGCCTTTGTCGGCACGCCTGTGGTGCTTGAGCACCGCTCGCTGCATGTCGGCATGATGCTGGTTTTAAGTTTCATCATGTATCCCTTCGGCAAAAAAAGCAGCTATAAAAGCGTAAGCTGGGGCGACTGGCTTTTAATCGCCCTGTCCATAGCCGTTCCGGTCTACGTCTGGGTCGATTATCTGGGAGTGGTGGAGCGGGCCGGCAATCCGGACAATCCCGATCTTGTCATAGCCACGCTGCTGGTTCTTCTGGTGCTGGAAACCGCCCGGCGCACGGCCGGGTGGGCGCTGCCCATTCTGAGCCTGATTTTTATCGCCTACGGCATGTTCGGGCGCGACATGCCCGGACTGTTCGGGCACCGGGGCTATACCTGGATGCAGCTCTCCAACCATTTCTTCGCCAATACAGAGGGGATATACGGCACTTCAGTCAGCGTGGCGGCCAGCTACATTTTTCTTTTCATCCTTTTCGGCGCGGTCATGGGCAAATCCGGCATGGGAACCTTTTTTAACGATCTGGCCATGGCTCTGGCCGGGCACAGCAAGGGGGGACCGGCCAAGGTGGCCGCCATTTCCTCCGGCCTGCTCGGCTCCATCAACGGCTCGGCCGTGGCCAACGTGGTCACCACAGGCGCCTTCACCATCCCCCTGATGAAAAAAATCGGCTATCCCAAAGATTTCGCGGGGGCCGTGGAGGCATCCGCCTCCGTTGGAGGGCAGTTGCTCCCGCCGGTCATGGGAGCGGCCGCCTTCATCATGGCCGAAATACTGAGCGTGCCCTACTCGGTGATCATCGTGCACGCGGCCGTTCCGGCCCTGCTTTATTATTTGGGCATCATCATCCAGGTGCATCTGCGGGCCGGCAAAATGGGTCTGGTCGGTCTGCCGAAGGATCGCCTGCCCCTGGTAAGAGAGGTCATGCGGGAAAGGGGACACCTGCTCATCCCCATAGCCGTGCTGCTCTATCTGCTGCTTTTTTCCGGCACCACGGTCATTTATTCCGCGGTGATCACCATCGTCGCCACCATTGCCGTGGCCAGCTTCAGAAAGGCAACCCGGATGAGCCTGAAGGACATCTGCGACGCCTTTGCCGACGGGGCGAAACAGACCGTTCCCGTGGCCGTGGCCTGCGCCTGCGTGGGCATCATCATAGGCGTGACCTCCAAAACGGGCTTTGGCCTGACCATGGCCAACACCATAATTGCCCTGGGCAGCCAGAGCCTGCTGTTCACCCTGGTTTTCACCATGATCACCTGCATGATTCTGGGTATGGGGGTTCCCTCCATCCCGGCTTACATCATAACGGCCACCATAGCCGCTCCGGCCCTGGCCAAGCTGGGCATCCCGGCCATATCGGCGCACATGTTCGCCTTCTATTACGCCATGTTCGCCAATCTGACGCCGCCCGTGGCTCTGGCCGCCTTCGCGGCCGCGGGAATATCCGGCGGCGATCCCGTCAAGACGGGATTTTCGGCCGTAAAGCTGGCTCTGGCCGGTTTCATCGTGCCCTATATGTTTGTCTATTCGCCGCAACTGCTGCTGATTGACACGTCGCTGCTTGAAGGCCTGCGCATCACGGCCGGCGCCTGCCTCGGCGTGCTTCTGATCGGCATGGCCGTCGAAGGCTTTCTGTTTACCTCCATGGCCGTGCCCCTGCGCGTCATCGCCTTTGTCGGCGCGATCTGCCTGATTGACGGCGGAATTTATACCGACATGGCCGGCCTGGCGGTCGCGGCCCTGGTTTTCCTGATTCAGCGCCATCTTGCCGGCCGGCGGACAGCGCCGCCGCAATGACTTGCGGCGAGGCGGACCCGCGGCACGGTTTATACCGGGTGAACCAGCAGCGGCGCGCGGCGGAGCACAGACTTCAGGGCCTGTCCCGCGCGCCCTGTCCTGTCAGCCTGATTTGAGACTTCCTATGACCTGGTTCAGTCTCTGGGCCATGCCCGCCAGTTCCTGCACCGACGCGGCGGACTGCCCCATGCCGGCGGCGGTTTCATTGACAATGCGGTTCACTTCCTCGACGGTCTGATTGATTTCTTCCGAAGTGGCGCTCTGCTCCTCGGCGGCTGTGGCTATGGACGTCACCACGGCGGAATTGGCCGTGGCGAGCTGCACGATTTCGCTCAGAGCCTGACCGGAGTTGGAGGCAAGCTCCGTGGCTTCGGCGATGGAGGCGGCGGCCTTTTCGACCTCCTCAATGTTGACCTTGGCCGAATGCTGTATGCCGGAGATGTTGTGACCGACCTCCTGCGTCGCAGTCATGGTTTTTTCAGCGAGCTTGCGCACTTCGTCGGCGACCACGGCGAACCCGCGTCCCGCTTCTCCGGCGCGGGCCGCTTCAATGGCGGCGTTGAGCGCCAAAAGGTTTGTCTGATCCGCAATATCTGAAATGACGTTCATGACCCCGCCGATGCTCTCGGCGCGTTGGCCCAGATCGTGCATATTGTCCTGCAGTGATGTGGCTACGTTGTTGATCCTGCTGATGGCGGTCACCACGCGATCCACCAGCCTCGCGCCGGTTTCGGCCTTGTCCCGCGTTGATTCGCACTGTTCGGAAGCATTGGCGGCATTGCGGGCCACCTCAAGCACGGTGGAATTCATCTCCGTCATGGCCGAGGCCGTGGCGCCCATTCGCTCCCGCTCCACATTCGTTCCCTGCGAAACCTCTTCCACTTTTTTGGCGAGTTCCTCCGAAGCGGAGGCCACGCTGTCGGCAATCTCCGCCGCCTGCTCCGCGGCTTTCGTGACAGATCTTTGAATTTCCTTGATCTGCGTAACATCCGTAAAAAATTCGTAGTAGCCTGTGCACTCCCCTTTTTCGTCCCTGATCGGCAACGCCGTTACTGAAACATCCGAGCGCACGCTCGCGGGGGAAATAACCGTTTCCTGTACAATCTTGCCTTGTTGCATGCTCGCACGGCCGCGGCATTTTTCCGTGTTGCATTCCGGCGAATGGAACTGCGCGGAACATTTTGCGCCGCAGTGATTCCCCTTCACAATCGCCTGCGCCGACTCGTTCAGAAAAAGTATCGTATGGTCCCTGTCACATGTCATGAACGGGGGGACAATATCTATGACATCGGTATACGACTGGGCGACGGTATTTATGGACCCGGCCAGAACCGCATAGGCGCCGTGCAGCGCGGAGACGTCGAGGCGTTCGCGGAAGCGTCCGCTGCGGATTTTTCCCGCCAGCGCGTCCGCCATCGCCAGCACCACCTGAAGTTTTTCCGGTATGGAACGCAGGGCGTCCGCGAGGCGGCCCAGTTCATCCGTGCGCGCGCAAGCGAGCCCGCCGGAAAAATCGCCGTCCGCAACCCGGCCGGCAAACGCTATACAGCTGCCCAGAACATTCAGGACAGGGTTGAGGAGAATAAAAATCATGACCGCGCCCGCAACAACCGCAACGCCGCCCACCATCAGGGAGGCGTTGCGCAGCATGGCAAGGGCCGAAAACACGTCATCGCTTTCAGCCTGAACAATAACGGTCAGATCGGAATTTTCGTGCCGGGCGTAATAGTTGTAGACCTGCTTCCCGCTGATCCCCTGATATTCTTTCACGCCGGGTTTTTTCTGGGCGACGATTTCCTGAAAGACAGGCATGGTTGACAGGTCATCGCGGAAGAGAAGTTCAGGATTTTTATGTATGACTATTTGCCCGTTTTTGGCGAGAACAAAGGCATACCCCCTTGTTCCGACAACAACGGGCTCGACGAATTTTCTGAAAAAATCCTCCAGCGAAACGGCGGCATAGGCGACGCCCACAATGCTCCCATCCACCTTGACCGGCGTGGCGGTTATT
This sequence comes from Desulfovibrio sp., assembly GCA_031275465.1. Lineage (GTDB taxonomy): Bacteria > Desulfobacterota > Desulfovibrionia > Desulfovibrionales > Desulfovibrionaceae > Desulfovibrio. The sequence continues at coordinate 6,728 of JAISOT010000013.1, read as the reverse complement.
ATAACGCCCTTGCCGGATACGCGGCTTTTCAGCGGTTGGGACAAAAAAGTTCGGTCGGTCAGCGCGTTTTTAAAATAATCCCGGTCGCTGAAATCCTGGCCGATGGCGGATGCGGTTGACGATGCGACGGTCTTTCCCTGCATGTTCAACAGCGAAACGCGCTCAAAGCCCCTGTACGCATCAACGATCTTTTGCAGCAGTTCGCTCATGGCCTCGCCCGCCGCCCCGCTCTCCATGTCTCCCCGGTAAAATGCCTGAATTTCCTGACGTAGCGGAATCTGGGCGATATTGTGGACAACATTGTCCGTCATGTCGTCAATGCCCCTGACGAGGGCTGCGGCTTCGCCGCGCATGTTGTCCACAAGCGCGTCCCTGAGCGCATTCGACGATTCCCTGTATGAAAGCATGGCGCTCCCCGAAACGGCCAGGGCAATAAGAATAACGACGGGGCCGAGTATTTTGGTGCGTAAACTCAAATGCATGCTATTTCCCCCTGCGTGTTTCGCGTTGCCGACGCAATGCCGTTTGGCGGCATGTATCAGGAATTACTGTCATCTATCGGTGAATACCGTGAAAACTTCAGGCCATGCCAAGGCATATTCTGCCTTTTGCAATCTTTCCCTCATGTTGCGGGAGCCCGCCTGATGACCCTGGCCGGCGCGCCCGCGGCCAGACAGCGCGGCGGCACATCGCGGCAGACAACGCTGCCCGCGCCGACAACGGCCCCCTCCCCTATGGTGACGCCCTTCAGTATCAAGGAATTCATACCGATCCAGGCATAGTCGCCGATAACAACCGGGGCGTCGTTTGCATAGCCGGGGTTGTCCGCGCGTTCTTCCGGCGGCCAAAGCGCGTGGAAATCCGAGTCCACCACCACGCAGTTGGGCGCGAGCAAGACTTTGCGGCCTATGACAATGCGCGTTGAACGGGCCGTCACGGAGCTTCCGGTCAACTGCGCGCCCTCCCCTATCTCAATGGCCGCGCCCGGCCCGAAAACACGCAGCCTCACGGGCGCGCCCGCCGTTGCGGCGGTAGCCCGCCGCCAGGAAGAGATCAGGCTCACCCCGGCACCGATACGGATACTGCCGCCCGGCCAACGCAAAAGGCCGACCGGTCCGTGCGCGCTCACGCCCCGGCCCAGTTCAACGCCCAGGGCGAAAGCCTTGAGCCGCAGCCGCGCCGTCCCCCATGCTTTTCCCCAAATACGCATGATCTCAAGGCAGGCATAGCTTGTGATATTGGCAGGGCTCAGGCCGCGCTCCAGAGCTTTGCGCAGCGGGTTTTTCATGCGGAATCCCCCCGGAGAGCCGTGCGGATGCGACACACCCCGCACTCCCCGCCGGAGGAAGTGGGATAGCCGCACAAGGGGCAGGGCGCAAGCATATCGGCCTTTTTGGGCTGCCCCGGCGCGAACAGGCGTTTGCCGCGTTCAAGAAAACCCTGGTAAAAATCCAGCTTGCGTCCCGGCATGACCGCCTCCAGTCTCTGCAAAAGGCCTTTGAGGACGCTGAAGGTGGCGCCGGGGCTGTACGGACACGGGGCATAATGGTTTTCAATGCCCATGAGAAAGGCATAGTTGGCGGTTTCAAACTCCGTAAGGCGCCAGAGGGGTTTGACTTTGCGCACAAAACCGGCCTCCTCTTCCAGAACAGGCCCCTGATCGGCCAGATAGGCGACGTCCCAGCGCAGGGTGTTGCTGAAAAGCCGGGCCACCTCGTCGTCGAGATTGTGCCCGGTGGCCACCACGTCAAATTTTTCTTTGACAGCCACCTCATTGAAAAACTGCCGCTTGATTTTGCCGCAGGCGGAGCAGATCGGGCGGCGCAGGCGTTCCTTCACCAAAGGGATCGGCAACCCCTCGGCCGCCATCTCCCGCACAATAAGCTTGAGGCCGTGGCGCGCGCAAAAGCGTTCCGTCACGCCGCGCGCGTCCGCCGAGGAGCCGGGAATTCCCAGATCAATGTGTAGGCCGGTAACTTTATAGCCCTGGCGGGAAAGCGCCAGCATGAGAGAAAGAGAATCCTTGCCGCCGGAGAGGGCCACCAGGATACGGTCATTGCGGGTGAAAAGTTTTTGGCTTTCAATACCCCGCGCCACCTGCCGCAGAAAAAATCTCTTGTAACATTCCGGGCAGAAAGCGCTGTTATGGCTTTTCAACGCCACAACGGCCTGGGCTTTGCAAATTTTGCACTTCATGCCTGAATCCCGTCACATCTGTCGTGGTTATGGAGATTTTGACCCAAAAAGGGAACTGAACCAGGAGGAAAAGAACCGGCATGCCTCTGCGGCCATGCGTCCAAGCTCCCATTTGCCACGCAGGGCGACGGCGCGCGTGAGCAGCCCTTGCCGCAGGCCGGGGTTGGACATAAGCTCAATCATGGCCCCGGCAAGCGCTTGAGGATCGTCAGGCTCCACCATGATTGCCGCGTCGTGCCCGGCAAGGCGCTCCACATGCAGCGCGCTCCTGCTGCAAATGACCGGCAGGCCGGCCGCAAAACCAGCCCAGAGGGCGTCCGGCCGTTCTTCGGGAGATGTTCCCGGCGCAAGCCAGACATGACAGGCGGCCAGAAAATCCGGCGCTGACTGGTTGCCCAGCAGACAGAGACGTGAAACCACGCCGAGACGCTCCGCTTCTTCCAGAACTTCGGCAAAGCGAGAGCCGGATCCCGTAATTCGGACTTCCCACGGAGGGAGATCTCCCACCTGCCACAGGGCGGCCATTGCCCGCACGGCTGTGAGCGCGCCGGATTGCGCCGCAAGACCGCATCCCATGCCGAAAATGAAGTGCCGCCCCCTGGCGGGCAACCAGGGGTTTTCCTCCATTTTTCCCCTCTCCGCAACCTCGCCCGGACGGGTGGGGGAATACCGATCCTGATTGATGCCCGGGGCAAGAAGAACAAGGCGGTCTTTCACTCCGCCGGGGTCAGCCTCGGCCAAATTGCGGCGTATACTCTCACAGCCGCAAAAAATTTTTCGGGCGGCCCACAGCGCTTTGCCTTTGCGGCACGCATCTGAGGGAAGACGGACAAAAAAGGCATGGGCGAGAAGGGCCGCCCCCTGTTTGCGCCAGCGCTGCACACGGCGTCCGGATCTCAGTGAACCTTCCCCCACCGTCTGTATGAGCAGAGAGGCCTGCCGCCGCTGCCAAAGCCAGAGTTTCAGCAAATTCAGCGGATTGTATCTGTTCCTCACGGCAAGGCACGGCAGTTTGAGCGCCGCCGCCTGACGCTGAACCCAACTCTCCCTGGCGCAGAGCAAATAAGGTTTTGTGCGGCCGCCCTCGCGCAAGGCAAGCGCAATGGCAAGGGCCTGCTCTTCCTCGGCGTCCGGTGGGGCATGTATGTCCGCACAATCGCAGCCCTGGCGATTTTTCATCCCTTTGGGCAGAAAAATCACCAGACACGCGTCGAAATCCGCTGACGGCATTATAATTCTGCCTGCCCTCCGCTCGCTTGTTTTTAAAAGCGCATCGTTCTGTCCACAGCTTTTACTTATGGCGTAAAAGCGTTTCTGTCCGGCACGCGGACGAGGTCGCGCCGGAGCAGTTCCTCGGCAATCTGCACGGCATTGAGGGCCGCGCCCTTACGCACGTTGTCCGCCACAATCCACATATTCAGGCCGTTTTCAACGCTTTCGTCCTCGCGGATGCGGCCCACGAAAACGGGGTCTTCTCCGGCATGCGCGGCGGGCAGGGGGTACATGTTTTCCCGCGGATTGTCGTACACGAAAACCCCCGGCGCGCGGGAGAGGAGCAGACGCGCTTCCTTGGCCGTTATCTTTTTTTCCGTCTGCACGTTGACCGACTCGGAGTGCCCGTAGAACACAGGGACACGCGCGCAGGTGGCAGTGACTTTCACCGACGGGTCAGCAAAAATTTTCACGGTCTCGTTGACCATTTTCATTTCTTCCTTGGTGTAGTCGTTCTCCAGAAAAACATCTATGTGCGGCAGCACGTTGAAGGCTATACGATGCGGGTAGACCTTGTTCTCCGGATCGCGGCCGTTAAAGAGGTCGCGCACCTGGCGCTCCAGTTCCTCAATGCCCTTCTGGCCTGTGCCGGAAACCGCCTGATAGGTGGAAACCACGATGCGTTTGATTTTTGCCGCGTCGTGGACAGGTTTGAGGGCAACGACCATCTGTATGGTGGAACAGTTGGGATTGGCGATAATGCCTTGATGTTTCTCCAGATGTTGGGGATTGACTTCCGGAACCACCAGGGGACAGCGGCCGTCCATGCGCCAGGCGGCGGAATTGTCCACCACCACGCAACCCGCGTGGGCCGCGCAGGGCGAAAATTTGAGAGACGCGGCTCCGCCGGCGGAAAAGACGGCAATATCAATGCCCGCAAAAACGTCTTCCTTCAGTTCCTCCACCGTCAGGTTTTCATCGCCGAAGGGAACTTCGCTGCCTGCCGAACGGGCCGAGGCGAAAACCCGCATACTCGCGGCGGGAAATTTTCTGTCGTGCAGCGTTTTCAGCATTTCCCGGCCCACCGCGCCGGTGGCGCCCACAACGGCGACTGACAACTCCTTGCTCATGGGTTTTCTCCTCAAAATATAAACACTAGAATTCCAGGCTACCCGGTGTACGCGGGAAAGGCAACACATCCCGGATATTGCCTATGCCGGTGAGCAGCATCAGCAGTCGTTCAAAGCCCAGGCCGAAGCCCGCGTGAGGCGCGCTGCCGAAACGCCGTAAGTCCAGATACCACCAATAGTCGTCGGGGTTTCGCCCCAGCTCCGCAATACGCGCGGTCAAACGTTCCAGGCGTTCTTCGCGTTGCGATCCGCCGACAAGCTCACCCACGCGCGGAACCAGAATATCCATGGCCGCCACGGTTTCGTTATCATCATTGGCCCGCATGTAGAATGCCTTTGTCTCCCGGGGGTAGTCATAGACAATGACCGGTCGGTGAAAATGCTCCTCGGCGAGATAACGTTCGTGTTCCGTTTGCAAATCCATGCCGAACACCACAGGATAGACAAAATTTTTTCCGCAGTCTTCCAGAATGCGCACAGCCTCGGCATAAGACGCGCGCGCGAAAGGTTTGGCAGCCATGCCGGCCAGCCGCTCCACAAGACCTTTGTCCACAAAAGCGTCAAAGAGGCGCAGGTCATCCCGGCAACAGGCAAGAACATGGTCGATGACATGACAGATGAGCCCTTCGCCGAGTTCCATGATGTCGCGCAGATCCGCAAAGGCCATTTCCGGCTCAATCATCCAGAATTCCGCGGCATGGCGCGCAGTGTTGGAGTTTTCCGCGCGAAAGGCGGGGCCAAACGTATAGACGCGTCCTAGGCCCATGGCTAATGCTTCAGCCTCAAGCTGGCCGGAGACCGTCAGGTGACAGGGCCGGTGAAAAAACTCTCCCCGCCGTCCGTCCTCATTGCCGGCGGGGCCTGTCACGCTGAACATCTCCCCGCCGCCCTCGCAGTCCGCTCCGGTAAGAACGGGCGTGTGCACCAAAACAAAGCGGCGCTCATGAAAAAAATCGTGCACCGCGCGGGCCGCCTGGGAACGCAGACGAAAGGCCGCGCCGTATTTGTTGGTGCGCACCCGCAAATGCGCAATGGTACGCAAAAATTCGTCAGAATGGCGCTTTTTTTGCAGGGGATAGATCTGCGGATCCGCGAGTCCGAAAATTGTGATTGCTCCGGCCTGCACTTCCCAGCGCTGCCCCTTGCCGGGCGAGGGCACAAGCGCGCCCCGCACCTGAAGGGCCGCGCCGGTATTGGCGGCGCCAAGGGCCGCGTAGGCCGCGCTGCCGTGCTCCACAACGCACTGCATGCCGGAAAGCGAAGAACCGTCGTTGAGTTCAATGAAGGAGCATTCGGCGAGGTCGCGCCGGGTGCGCACCCAGCCGCAGAGCGTGATGTCTCCGCAGGGGTTGTCCGCCGCCAGGGCCTCCGCGATCAGGGTTCGCTGCATGGCGCGTCCTCTTCATTCCAGGTCTGGGCCAAAACTGCGTCCCGCAGTTTTATCTGTCGGCTATGGCCGCTGTGATCCGCGCTTCGGCGGCCAATTTGCCGTCCACCAGGGCATGGGCGTCCATTTTGCAAAGTTTGAGCTTCATGCGCGGATTCTCGCACACGAGATCAAGGCGGTCACCCGGAACAACCCGCCGGCGGAATCTTACCCCGTCCAGGCCCGCGAACAGAAAGAGCTTGCCGTTCACATCCTCAAGGCAGGCGGCCAGCAGCCCTCCCGCCTGGGCAAGAGCCTCCAGAACAAGCACGCCCGGCATGACGGGCACGCCGGGGAAATGCCCCTGAAAAAAAGGCTCATTCACGCTGACGTTTTTATACGCCCTGATGTGGGAGCCGGGCACGCATTCCACTACCCTGTCCACCAGGAGAAAAGGGTACCGGTGCGGCAGAAGACGCAAAATCTGCTGAATATTCATCGTTTGCAAGGCGTCCGACATGGCAGGCTCCAGCGCGCGATCCGGTTGAATCCGGAAAATCAGGCGTCAGTATATGGCATTGGGCCAGAATGGAAAGACAAAAGACGCCCGCCCCAGAAGGCATGCGCCAAAATCAAAAAACCTCCCGGCCCTGTCGCGATTCGGGAGGTTTTACCGAGCGGGGACAGAATGCTGCATTATTTTTTCCTGATTACGTACCATTCTCCGCCAATTTCAGGAGTCTGTACGGCATGGGCGGAGTCTAAGGGCGACATAGGCCAAGCGAGTAAACAGATCCGGCAAATGGAACCTTCGATTGAAGCGG
>JAISOT010000157.1 GCA_031275465.1 Desulfovibrio sp. | reverse complement strand
CTTGGGCAAGCAAACGAAACGCTGATACGAAATCAGTCGATTGGCAGTTCTCAACGGATGATGCCAGGGTCAAACTGAAATGGCTTTATCATAAAATATAACTTTGTCGGTGCACTAGTGTATCCAGAGCAGCTCGGCGTATTTGGGCAATTCCCAAAGACCGTCTTCCACCAGACGCTCCAGAATATCGGCATGCCTGCGGCATTCTTCCATGGCGGGAAGGATAGTGTCGCGGCCGGCCTTGGCCTGCTCCAGCGCCCCTTCAGTATTTTCGGCCTGCTGGACGGCTTTCTCCAGTTCTTCCACGCCGGCCTGTAACGCCATAATGTGCCCGCGCAGCAAAGTAAAGTTGTCTTCCTCGCTTTTCGCGGCCTTGTCTCCCACAATCGCGCGGGCCTTGATAACCGCGTCGGCGGCTTTTGTCTGGGCTTGCAGGCATTGCGGCAGAACTTGCGCGCGAAGGATGTCCGACAGCACATGACCTTCTATCCGCAGGGTCTTGGCGTAATGCTCCAGCAGGATTTCCTGACGGGACAGTATTTCGCGCTCGGAAAGGATGCCGTGACGCAGGAAGACGTTCATCACCTCGGGGTCGCTGTAGCGTTCCAGCGCGGAAACGCTGTTGGCCAGATTCGGCAGTTTGCGCCGGGCGGCTTCCTTGGTCCAGGATTCCGTATAGTTGTTGCCGTTGAATACCACGGGCATGTGTTCCTTGAAGAGTTTGGGCAGAAGTTCCTGCAATGCCTCATTGAGATTTTTGCCGGCGGAAAGGCTGGCTTCCAGCATGGTGGCGATATCGTCCAGAGCGCAGGCCACGGCCGCATTGAGGGCGATGTTCACCGGCGCGATGGACTGCGAGGAACCCACGGCCCGAAATTCAAACTTGTTGCCGGTAAAGGCAAAGGGGCTGGTGCGGTTACGGTCGGAAAGATCCACCGGCAAAGGCGGAAGCGTGGAGACGCCCACTTCCATAAAGCCGGATTTGGCGCTTTTGGAGCTTTTCGCGCCGCCGCTGGTCATGCTCTCCAGCACCTCAGTCAGCTGTTCGCCCAGATACACGGAGATGATGGCCGGCGGCGCTTCGTTGGCGCCGAGACGATGGTCATTGCCGGCTCCCACGGTGCCAAGACGCAGGGCAATACTGTGCTTGTGCACGCCGCGCAGGATGGCGGCCAGGAAAACCAGAAATTGCGCGTTGTCGTGCGGCGTTCTGCCGGGATTGAGCAGGTTCACCCCGTCGGAGTCGCAGAGAGACCAGTTGTTGTGTTTGCCGCTGCCGTTGACGCCGGCAAAGGGTTTTTCATGCAGCAGGCAGACGAAACCGTGCCGCCCGGCCAGATGCCGCATCAGATTCATGGTCAGCATGTTGTGGTCGCAGGCGATATTGGCCTCTTCGTATACGGGCGCGATTTCAAACTGGCCCGGGGCGACCTCATTGTGGCGCGTTTTCGCCGGTATGCCCAAAGCCACCAGTTCGCGCTCCACATCCTGCATGTAGCTCATCACACGGCTGGGAATGGCGCCGAAATAGTGGTCTTCCATTTCCTGGCCCTTGGGCGAATTGGCGCCTATCAGGGTCCGCCCCGTCAGCATGAGATCAGTGCGCAGAGAGGCCAGATTTTTGTCCACAAGAAAATATTCCTGCTCCGGGCCAATCATGGGCCGCACATAGGTGGCCGTGGCGTTGCCGAAAATTTTCAGAATGCGCACGGCCTGGCGGGAAATCGCGGAGATGGAGCGTATGAGCGGGATCTTCCGGTCAAGGGCCTCGCCGGAATAGGAGTAAAAATAGGTGGGAATATGCAGGGTTGCCCCATAGGCCCCGTCGATAATGAATACCGGGACGGAAGGATCCCAGGCGGTATACCCCCTTGCCTCAAAGGTGGAACGAATGCCGCCGGAGGGGAAGGATGACGCGTCCGGCTCGCCGCTTATGAGCATTTTTCCGGAAAACTCGCTTATCACCTGCCCCTCGGAAGAGGGTGAAAGAAAAGCATCGTGTTTTTCCGCCGTCAGGCCGGTCATGGGATGAAACCAGTGCGTGTAGTGCGTGGCCCCCCGCTCAATGGCCCAGTCCTTCATGGCATTTGCGACAACATCGGCAATTTCGGGATCCAGGCGCTCGCCGTCGCGTATGGTCTTGGCGAGTTTTTTGTAAACATCCTTGGGCAAACGTTTGCGCATTACGGCAAGTCCAAAGACGTTGCTGCCAAAAGCCTCACCCGCCTCCATGCTTTTCCTTTCGCAGGCGCAGGGCGTTACCGGCGCGCTGGCAATGGCCTTGAACAAAGCTTTTTTTCTTGGTGAACTCATGCTTTCTCTCCCCTCGATAGTGGCAACACTGTTTTAAAGAATAGGCTACAGGGCCGCGTCCCCGCGCTCTCCCGTGCGTATGCGCACGGCATCCCGCACATCACTGATAAAAATCTTGCCGTCGCCAACCTGCCCTGTGCGGACAGCGGCCACAACCGCATCCAGCACCTTTTCGACAGCTTCGTCATGTACCACAACGTCCACCTTGATCTTGGGCAGGCAATCCACCTGCATAATAGTGCCGCGGTACACTTCCTTATGGCCGCGCTGCCGGCCGAACCCTCTGATTTCCGTATAATTGAGTCCATGCACGCCAAGCTCCGTCAGCACATTCTTGACTTTTTCAAAGCTGCCGGGCTTGATGATGATTTCCAGCTTTTTCATGATACGCTCCCTCGTTATCGGCTTTTTCCGGTTCCGCCCGAAAAGCGCGGAGCAGGAACTGTCACTCCGCGATGCTACAACGCATAGCCGCGTTCATTGTGCTCGCTCAGATCAAGGCCCGTCAGCTCCGCATCAGGCGTAACGCGCAGCCCCACGGCCGCATCCACAATATAGAGCAGAACGCGGCTCGCCACATAGACAAATATCCAGGTGCCCACAACGGACACAAACTGCGCCCAGAGCTGGTGCGGGTTGCCGAAAAACAGGCCGTTCACCTCGTTGACCGAGGCAACGGCAAAAAGTCCGGTAGCCAACGCCCCCCAGGTGCCGCCCACGCCGTGAATGCCGACGACATCCAGGGCATCGTCGTAACCGAGCCTGCTTTTGAGCAACACTCCTCCGTAGCAGACCACGCCACCCACAAAGCCGATCAGCACGGCGGACAAAAGCCCCACAAAGCCGGCGGCCGGCGTGATGGCCACAAGGCCGGCCAGAGCGCCGGAGATGACTCCAAGAGTCGTCGGCTTGCCGGTACGCTTCCATTCCGCCAGCATCCACCCCAGAATGCCGCAAGCCGAAGCCACATGCGTGGTCACCAGGGCATGCCCGGCCAATGTGCCGGCAACCAGAGCGCTGCCCGCGTTGAAACCGAACCAGCCGAACCACAGCAACCCGCCGCCGAGCAGCGTCAGGGGCAGATTATTGGGCACAATGCCCTGATCAAGCGAGAGCCTGGGGCCGAGCGCCCTGGCGCAGGCAAGCGCCGCAGCGCCTGAAGCCATGTGTACCACAGCTCCGCCGGCAAAGTCCACAGCCCCCATTTTGGCCATCCAGCCGCCTCCCCAGACCCAGTGAGCCATGGGCGCGTAGACGAAGATGAGCCAGAGTCCCGAAAAAAGCAACATGGCGGAAAAACGTATGCGCTCGGCATAGCCGCCGGAGATGAGCGACACCGTCAGTACGGCGAACATGCACTGAAAAGCCATGAATACGGTGTGCGGCAATTGCGGAGCCGCGGGCGCCGCCGCACCCTCCACGCCGCGCATGAAAACGTATGACAAACTGCCGATAATCCCGCCCACATCCTCGCCGAAAGCAAGCGTATATCCCACAAAAACCCAGAGAACCGTGATGATGCCGAGTGAGGCATAGCTGTGCATGTGCGTGGCAAGCACATTGCGCGAGCGAACGAGACCGCCGTAAAACAAGGCCAGCGCCGGCGTCATCAGCATGACCATAGCGGCGCAGATGATGATATAACCAGTATCAGCAGCGTTCATGCAACTCTCCCTTATGCCGGAATCCGGTTGCGCAGGGACGGCGCGCCGGACACGGCAAAATTTTTATCAGGAGAAAAGCACAAAGCGTGCCAAAAAAGCTTGTTTGACATATCCTGTTCTATTTCCAGCATAATTCTCTCACATATTCTTGCCGGAGCCCCTGTGTGAACCGTGATGATGCCGATTTCCAACATTTCTGTATTAAATTATCACAAAAAAGCGCGCAACAGCACGCACTCTGAAAAATGAAAATATAAAACAGTACATTATAACAACAGAAAAAAATTACATTTCTGTTCCGGTCGAATTTCAGGAGGCAACGATCCTGACGGAACGGCGGAAATCCTTATAATTGAGTCCGTATTTTTTAAGGCGCAAGCCCATCACCCGCTCCGTCAGGCCAAGACGCGAGGCCGCTTTGCCGATTTTGCCCCGGCTCCATTCCAGCGCTTCGACAATGGAGGCCCGCTCCTGAGCGTCCATGCGCTCCGGCAGCCCGCCGTCAAAAGCCGCCTGGATTCCCGTTCCGCCCCGGCTGACGGCGTTTTGCAGGGCCGGCGGCAAGTGCTGGGGAAAGAGCATATTTTCCTGTCCCAGCAAAAGTATCGCCCGCTCCATCACGTTTTCAAGTTCCCGTATGTTGCCGGGCCAGGGGTACTCCTGGAGCATTCCCCTGACTTTTTCCGACAGCTGAATCTGCCGCCGTCCGTTTGCTTCGGCGAATTTCTGCAGAAAATGCATGGCCAGGGGCAAAATATCATCGGACCGCTCCCGCAGGGGGGGCAGATTGATGGGAAAGACATTGAGCCTGTAGTAAAGATCGCGCCGGAAGATCCCGTCTTCCACCATTTTTTCAAGATTGCGGTTGGTGGCCGTGATAAAACGCACGTCTACATGGATCGTCTCCATCCCGCCCAACCGCTCGAAAGAGCGCTCCTGAAGGACGCGCAGCAGCTTCGCTTGCGTGAGCAGGGGCAACTCGCCCACCTCATCAAGAAAAAGCGTGCCGCCGTTGGCCAGCTCAAAACGCCCTTTGCGCACGGCGTTGGCCCCTGTGAAGGCCCCCCTCTCGTGCCCGAAGATTTCGCTTTCCACAAGGGTTTCAGGCAATGTAGCGCAATTGAGGGAGATAAAAGGCTTTCTCGCCCGCGCTGAAGCGGCATGTATGGCCTTGGCCGCTAGTTCCTTGCCAGTGCCGGATTCTCCGTGCAAAAGCACAGTTGTCGTTGAAGGCGCAACCTGGGCAATCTGGGCGTAAACGATCTCCATCTTCCCGGAATTGCCCACAAAACCCCTGGGGCGCGTCAATTCACACTTTTCATCCATCCCATACTGCATTTGCAGCGCCGCGTCGCGCAACAGCGCGGCAATAATCGTCAGAAGGCGCATTTCCTCCTCCAGCGTGGCCACGTCCGCCAGAAGGTGGTCGACGGAAAGAGCCCCGACAACGCGCTCATTCAAGCTGATAGGCACACAGATAAAAGAAATGCTGTCGCTTTTCAGATTGCGGGATCGCGTCTTGTTCAGAAAAAGCGGCTCATCGGATACGTTGGTGACATACATGGGCTGCCCCGTCATGATCACCCGCCCGATAACGCCTTCCCCGGCCCGGTAGCGGCCGCGCTGACGCTCCGCCTGCGTGAGCCCCCAGGCGGATTCAATGCGCATCTCCCCTGTCTGGGGCGAAATGAGGGTAATGCTGCCGCGCATCATGCGCAGATGCCTGGCCATCAGGGCGAGCGCTTCGTCCAGAGCGTCTTCCACGGCGGCAGATGAATTCATGACGCGCGTCAAATCATACAAAAGACGCAACTGATTCTCCGCGCGGGCGGCCGCGGCTTCCGACGGCGTCTGCGTAAAAGCCGCCAGCGAGCCTGTAATGGAAATGGCTTCGGTATTAAACATCGGCTTATCCTAACAAAACACTACCCCGACCTCAAGCGCTAAATCCGCAAACCGGGTTCGGCCCGGAGGTTTATTCCCGATTTTTGCCAAACATAGCGGCATCACCGCCAACGGCGAAATTGAGGGCCGCGCGGAACTGGAACAGGCAAAACGCCTTGGCGGGAGCCTGTAAAACAATCCGCGCTGTCGCCGGGCAGCCATCCCGGCGCGGATCGCTTACAGCTGCAGCTTTCTGAGCCTTTGCAACAGTCCTTCGGCCTTTGCCTTGCCGATGCCGGGCACCGTCAGCAGATCCTCCACGCCGGCGGAGCGCATGGCCTCAATGCTCGCGAATTTCTCCCACAGCAGACGCGCCGTGACCGGGCCTATGCCGGGCAGCCGCATGAGTTCGCCGGAGAGCGCGGCGCTGCGGTGGGCCTTGCGATGGCGGCCTATGACAAACCGGTGCGCCGTATCGCGGACATGCTGCAAAAAAAGCAGTTCGGGACCACCTTCGCGCAGAGGCAGCGGATTGGCCCGGCCGGGAATAAAAATTCTGTCACCCGTATTGCCGGCCCGCCGGTCTGCCCTGCCCTCCCCGTCTCTGGCCTTGGCAATGGCCGCCACCGGAAAAAGATTTTCCATCCCCGCTTCGGCCAGCGCGCGCCGCACGGCGGCCAGCTGTCCGCGTCCGCCGTCAACCAGCAGAAGCTCAGGCCAGGGCGGGCCGCTTTTGAGCCGCCGCTCCGTCCAGGCGTGCAGGGCCGCATAGTCATCCCCGCTGTCGGGCACGGCATAAACGCGGTACTGCCCCCGCGCCGGCCGTTCGTCCTCGAAAACAACAAGCCCCGCCCTGGTTTCGCGTCCGCCGGTGTGGGAAACGTCCACGCATTCGATACGCCGGGGAGGAGTCGGCAGGCGCAGTTCCCTGGCAAGCATGTCCGTAAGGGAGCATGTTTGCCTGAGGCTAGCCTCCGCCCGGGCATTGGCGGCGGCAATATCCACAAGCTGATTGTCCCGCGCGTTCTGCGGCGCCACAATGCGCACCGCGCCGCCTCGCTTCTCGCCCAGAACCTCCTCCATTATCTCCCGCTCCGAGCCGGCTTCCTCCGCCATGCCCGGCAAAGGAAGCCAGGGCAGAAGAACCCGCGCGGGCGGGGGAAAGGCCGCGTAAAACTGGCTCAGGAAGGACCAGAGCAGTTCCGGCGCGTCCTCAAAGTCGAGGCCGCTAAAATAAAAACCCCTGCCGTCCGTCACCGCGCCGTTCCGCACAAAGGCGATGCCGACGGCGAGTCCCTTTTCCGCAGGGAACAGCCCCACCGCGTCCATATCGCCCCCGCCGGGCATGATGGCGGCCTGGCGCTCCACCGTGCGCTCCACGGCCTGAATCTGATCCCGCAGGATCGCCGCTTTTTCAAACTCCAGAGCTTCGGCGGCCCGGCCCATGTCCTCACGCAGACGCGAAAGCAGCGCTTCAGCGCGTCCTTCCAGCAGTTCACAGACCTTGCGCACGGTCTGCCGATAATCATCAGGCGATATCAGGCCCAGGCAGGGGGCTGGGCATTGGCCCATGTGATGGTACAGGCAGGGGCGCACGCGGTTTTTCATGGCCCTGTCCGAGCAGCGGCGCAGGCCGAAAGCCCTGTGCAGAAGTTTCCAGGTTTCACGGGCCGAGAGGGTTGAGGTGAAGGGACCGAACAGGCGCGCGCCGTCGCGGCGCGCGTTGCGCACAATTTCCAGACGCGGAAAGGGATGTTTCATGTTGAGCCGGAAAAGGACGTATTGCTTGTCGTCGCGCAGAACGATGTTGTAGCGCGGCCGGTGTTTTTTGATGAGGCTTGCCTCAAGAAGCAGGGCTTCCTTTTCCGTGGTGGTGGCAATAATGTCCAGGCCGCGCGCGTGCCCCAGCATGGCCCGGGTTTTCGCCGTCTGGCGATCGGCGTGGAAATAGGAGAGAACGCGGCGACGCAATACGCGGGCCTTGCCCACGTAGATGATACGGCCGCGCTCGTCTTTATACAGATAAACGCCGGGGGCGAGAGGAAGGCCTTGCGGTTCCGGTTTTTCCAACGAAGCTGAATCCTCCGGCGCTCAGCGGCGAGCCGGCACGGTCAATTGTCTATCCAGCCTTGGAGAGCCTCCACAATTTTGCGGGCCTGATCCGCGCTGGAAATAGTGAACTTTGACTGTCTGCGGTATTCTCCGCCCGCCTTCCTGTAACGCGCGATAACGTACTTGTCCGGTCCGTAGTCATCGCTTTCCGGACGCCATTCCCGATATCGAAAGAGAATCGTCGTCCACGCCCCCCGGCTGAGGATGACCTTGCCGGTCTCGCTGACAAGCGTCCGGCCGTCTTCCTCGTAGTTCACCGTTATGTCATCAATGGACGCGAACAAGCTCAAATCCCCGCGTAGTTGGCCAGCATTCCGCGAACATCTTCCGGCAGGGGGCTGGGCTTGACGCGCATATTCGCCGGGGACGGGCCATAATAGTCCATTCTGGTTTTTGCCATTTCCGTAAAGGCCATCAATGTTTCCGCCATGGTCAGTTCCTGGCCGCCGGCCAGTTTGCGCCCCAACATGCCCAACACGATGTTTGTGCCGGAAACCGGTTCAATCTGTTCCGCCATGCCCGCGCCTCCTTGAAAAATTCTGGAATGTTCCGATCATATCGGACAAATTCGGAAAAGGTTTATAACGCGGCTGAAGGGCTATCCGCCGAGATAGGCCGCCTTGATCTCCGGTTTCCGCAAGAGGTCTTCGGCGGGGCCTTCGGCGATAATTTCGCCGGTATCCAGCACATAGCCCCTGTCAGCCACCTGCAGGGCCAGACGGGCGTTCTGCTCCACCACAATTACCGTCAGCCCCTCGGCGTTAAGCCTTTTCAACGTACGGAACATATCATACATAACGAGCGGAGCCAAGCCCATGGAAGGCTCGTCCAGAAGGAGCACGGAGCATCTTGTCATGAGAGCGCGCCCCACGGCAAGCATCTGCTGCTCCCCGCCGGAAAGCGTGTCGCTGCGCTGCCGCGCCCGTTCCGCAAGACGGGGGAACATGTCGAAAATATAGTGGATTTCCCTGTCGATATTTTCATTTTTTCGCGTCCACGCGGCAAGCTGCAGATTTTCAAGGACCGTGAGATTGCCGAAAATGTGGCGGCCTTCCGGCACAAGAGTCATTTTGAGATCGGAAACGATGCGGTGCGCGTCCATTCCGAGAATGGAAACGCCGTTAAACGTTATGTCGCCTGCCGTAACGGACGGGGACTCCGGCGGAACCAGACGCATCAAAGCCTTGAGCGTGGTGGATTTGCCGGCGCCGTTCGCGCCGATAAGCGTAACGATTTCTCCTTTCTCCACATGAAAGGAGACGCCGTGCAGGGCCTCAATTTTTCCGTAGGCCGCCTTCAGGTTGCTGACGCGCAGCATCAGAGCGCCCCGTCTCCCAGATATGCCCTGATGACCTCGGGATTCCGCCGGATTTCCTCCGGCGTCCCCTCGGCGATCGTGCAGCCGAAATCTATGACGGCCAGCCGCTGGCACAGAGACATGACGACTTTCATCTGATGCTCTATCATCC
Source organism: Desulfovibrio sp. (assembly GCA_031275465.1). Classification (GTDB taxonomy): domain Bacteria; phylum Desulfobacterota; class Desulfovibrionia; order Desulfovibrionales; family Desulfovibrionaceae; genus Desulfovibrio. The sequence goes on along the minus strand of JAISOT010000157.1, from coordinate 1,061 downwards.
AGATGGAGATTTTGAATTCGTCATAAATCCAGCGGATATGGCGGATGAGGCCCTCCACGTCGGCGGAGTTGAGGCCGGCTGCCGGCTCGTCAAGCAGAAGCAGCCGGGGGTTTCCGGCAAGGGCGCGCGCCAGCTCCACCCGGCGCTGCAGGCCGTAGGGCAGATTTTTGGGGAATTCCCCGGCGTATTCCGCCAGTTCCATCATTTCCAGCACATCGCATGCCTTTGTTTCAACAGCCTTTTCCGCCTGCCTGTATCTTTTGGTGCGCAGCACGGCGCTCCAGAAACCATAGCCGAGCCACGCATAGCGGGCCAAACGTATGTTGTCCAGCACAGTCAGGTCATTCCAGAGACGAATGTTCTGAAAGGTGCGGGCCATGCCCATGGCCGTCACGCGATGCGGTTTGAGCCCGTTGATCCGCCTGCCGTCAAAAACAATGGTCCCTTCCGTGGCCTTGTAAAAACCGGAAACGATGTTGAAAACGGTTGTCTTGCCGGCGCCGTTGGGACCGATCAGCCCCACAAGCTCACGCTCCTCCATCCGGAAGGAAAAATTCGAGAGCGCCTGAAGACCGCCGAAGCGTTGCGTCAGACCGGTGATTTCAAGCAAAGACACGGAAATTCCCCACCGAAGACTACTTGAGGGTAATCCAGCGCTTCAGACGCGGAAAAACCTGGGTAAGCTCCCTGTTGCCGAGGAAGCCTTCAGGCCGGAACTGCATGAGCAAAATCAGAATAAGGGGGATAATAACCCATTTCCAGACCTGACTCAGTTCATAGCCTGCCGGCAGCAGGTTCGCGACATGAAGAATGTCGTTGAGCCAGGGGATGACAAAGCGCAGCAGTTCAACCAGCAGGGTGAACGCAACCGCGGCCAGCAGCACGCCGGAAATGGAGCCCATGCCGCCAAGGTACACCATGACCAGGCCTTCGGTGGATTTGAGTATGTTGAAAGCCTGGGCGTTCACATATCCGTAGACATGGGCGTACAGGACGCCGGAGAGCCCGGCGAGCCCCGAGGAAACCATGAAGGCCATGATTTTGACCCGGTTGGTGTTCAC